>NZ_DBNGPQ010000140.1:0-143401 GCF_057122925.1 Umezawaea sp.
GCATGTCGTCGGGGACGGCATAGGCCTTGAGGCTCTTGAACATCAGGCCGTAGCGGCCCTCGGTCGAGCGCCCGAGCTTCACCGCGATGTCCAGCCCCCGCTGGAACGCGGCGTGGCCAGCGGCGCGGCCCGGCGTGCTCAACGCCACGGTTGCGGCGTTGGCCGGCGCGGCGCCCGTGAACGGGCAGACGCCGCCCATCGCGGCGGCCGCGCCGACTCCGGTGAACCCCCGGAGCACACCTCGACGAGAGACGCGGGCGGACTGCGGGGACGTGGGTTGGCTGTCGACCGTCATGGGAAGCTCCGGGGACCGAGGGGCGGAGGTGCCCGCGCAGCGCTGCACGAGGCGTGACCTGCAGCGACACCCTCGGTGGACCAGGTTGGAAAAACCTTGGACCTGCGGTCGGCCGTCAGAGCTGGGACTGCACGCCGGCGAGGAGCTGACGTGCCATCACGATCCGCTGGACCTGGTTGGTGCCCTCGTAGATCTGGGTGATCTTCGCGTCGCGCATCATCCGCTCGACCGGGAAGTCGCGGGTGTAGCCCGCTCCGCCGAACAGCTGCACGGCGTCGGTCGTGACCTCCATCGCCACGTCCGAGGCGTAGCACTTGGCGGCGGCGGTGATGAAGCCGATGTTGGGTTCGCCCCGCTCGGCCTTGGCTGCGGCGACGTAGACCATGTGGCGCGCGGCCTCGATCTTCATCGCCATGTCGGCCAGCATGAACTGGACGCCCTGGAACTCGGCCACGGCCTTGCCGAACTGCTTGCGGTCCTTGACGTACGCGATGGCGGCTTCGAGCGCGCCCTGCGCGATGCCGACGGCCTGCGCGCCGATGGTCGGGCGGGTGTGGTCGAGGGTGCGGAGGGCGGTCTTCAGGCCGGTGCCGGGTTCGCCGATGATCCGGTCCGCCGGGATGGTGCAGTTCTCGAAGTGGATCTCGCGGGTGGGTGAGCCCTTGATGCCGAGCTTGCGCTCCTTGGAACCGACGACGAAGCCGGGGTCGTCCTTGTGGACGACGAACGCGGAGATGCCGTTGGACTTCTTCTCCGCCTTGGGGTCGGTGACCGCCATGACGGTGTACCAGGTGGACTCGCCCGCGTTGGTGATCCAGCACTTGGTGCCGTTGAGCACCCAGTGGTCGCCGTCCAGGAGGGCGCGGGTGCGCATGGAGGCGGTGTCCGAACCGGCCTCGCGCTCGCTCAGCGCGTAGGACGCCATGGCCTCGCCGGAGGCGATGGTCGGCATGACGAGCTGCTTCAGCTCCTCGGACGCGGACAGCAGGATCGGCATGGTGCCGAGCTTGTTGACCGCCGGGATCAGCGAGGACGACGCGCAGACGCGCGCGACCTCCTCGATGACGATGCAGGTGGCGACGGAGTCGGCGCCCTGGCCCTCGTACGCCTCGGGCACGTGCACGGCGGCGAAACCGGACTTGACCAGCGCGTTGAGCGCCTCGACCGGGAAGCGCTCGTTCTCGTCGACGTCGGCCGCGTGGGGCGCGATCTCCTTGTCGGCGAGCGAGCGGACGGCTTCGCGCAGCGCGTCGTGCTCCTCGGCGAGCTGGTACGTGCCGAAGCTCGGGTCCACTTGTTACCTCCCAGTAGGGCCTACTGGGACGATGTTAGCGCGCGTTCACATCCCCGCGCACGGGTGCCTTTCGACACGCCGGAAGGCACCCGTCCGCCGATCAGAGCGCTTTTTGCAGCGCCGCGTCCTTGTCGAGCACCATCCGCTCCAGGTCCGCCTGGAACGCGGCCACGCGCTCCTGGAGCGCCGGATCGGACGCGGCGAGGATGCGCACGGCCAGCAGACCCGCGTTGCGGGCGCCGCCGACGGCCATCGTGGCGACCGGGATGCCCGCGGGCATCTGCACGATCGACAGCAGCGAGTCCATGCCGTCCAGGTACTTCAGCGGCACGGGCACGCCGATGACCGGCAGCACCGTGGTCGAGGCCACCATGCCGGGCAGGTGGGCCGCGCCGCCCGCTCCCGCGATGATCGCCCTGAGGCCACGGCCTGCGGCCGAGCGCGCGTAGTCGATCATCCGCTGCGGGGTCCGGTGCGCCGACACCACGCTGACCTCGTACGGCACGTCGAACTCGGCGAGCGCCTCGGCGGCGGCCTTCATCACCGGCCAGTCCGAGTCGCTTCCCATGATCACGCCGACCTGCGTCACTGCTGCTGCCCTCCGTGGATGTCGTACCCGTCCAGCCACACGCCGTCGGACAGCCAGTGCGCGGCGAGCTTCGCCCGTTCGCGCACGGCGTCCATGCTGTCCCCGAGCAGCGTCACGTGGCCGATCTTGCGGCCCGGCCGCTCCGCCTTGCCGTACAGGTGCACGTGCGCGTCGGGGAACCGGGCGAACAGGTGGTGCAGCCGCTCGTCGGGGCCCATCTTCGGGGCGTCGGCCGCGCCGAGGACGTTGGCCATCACGACGGCGGGGGCAGCCAGGTCGGTCACGCCGAGGGGGTAGTCCAGGACGGCCCGCAGGTGCTGCTCGAACTGCGAGGTGCGCGACCCCTCGATGGTCCAGTGGCCGGAGTTGTGCGGGCGCATGGCCAGCTCGTTCACCACGACGCCGTCCGCGGTCTCGAACAGCTCCACGGCCAGCAGCCCGACGACGCCCAGCTCGTCGGCCACGCGCAGCGCCAGCTCCTGCGCGGCCTCGGCGACACCGGGGTCGACGGACGGCGCGGGCGCCAGGACCTCGACGCAGATGCCGTCGGACTGCACGGTCTCCACCAGCGGCCACGCGGCGCCCTGGCCGAACGGCGAGCGCGCCACCAGCGCGGCCAGCTCGCGGCGCATCGGCACGCACTGCTCGACCATCAGCGGCGTGCCCGCGGCCAGCAGCTCCTCGACCACGGTCTGCGCGCTGTGCGGCGTGTTCAACATCCACACGCCCTTGCCGTCGTAGCCGCCGCGCACGGCCTTCAGCACGCACGGCCAGCCGTGCTCGGCGCCGAACGCGAGCGCGTCCGCAGGGGCGTCCACCTCGGCGAACGGCGGGACGGGCAGCCCGAGTCCGGAGAGCTTGCGGCGCATCACCAGCTTGTCCTGCGCGTGGATCAGCGCGTCGGGACCGGGGTGCACCTTCACCCCCTCGGCGACCAGCGTCCGCAGGTGCTCGCCGGGCACGTGCTCGTGGTCGAAGGTGACCACCTCGCAGCCCTTGGCGAACGCGCGCAGCGCGTCCAGGTCGGTGTGCGTGCCGAGCACGACGTCTCGTGCGACGAGGGCGGCGGGATCGGAGTCGGAGACGGCGAGCACGCGCAACGACTGGCCGAGCGGGATGGCCGCCTGGTGGGTCATGCGGGCGAGCTGGCCGCCGCCGATCATTCCGACAACGGGAAGGCCGGTACGGGAGTCCACGGGACGGTCACTCTACCTGCACAAACGTGGACTCCCGACACCGGCTACACCCGACGGGCCCGCCCGACCCAGTACCAGGCCAGCGCCAGCAGCCCGGCCGCGAGGACGAGGAAGACCCCCGCCTCGATCCACCGGAACAGGTCGAGCCGGTCCACGGGCTGGAAGTCGGCGTAGTGGCCCGCCACCCCGTTGGCCTTGAGGCAGTCGAGCTGCCCCGCCGATCCCACCCGGTCGCCGCAGCCCCAGGCGTCCTGGTAGTCGATCGGGACGCCGTTCGCGTCGGCGTACCCGCTGTCGACGTACAGCGCGTGGTCGGTCACCTGCGACCTGTGGTCGTCGCTCCACGGCTCGAACGTGCGCACCGGTGGCAGGAAGTGCTCGCGCCCCCACTCCATCACCGCGAGCCGCGCGCCGCCGAACACGACCAGCGCGACCGCCATCGACGGCAGGGTCCGCCGGAGCAGGGTGCCCGTCGCCGCACCGAGGGCGAACCCGAAGAGCGCGTAGGAGACCAGCAGTTGCGGAGCGACCTCGAACCAGGTCGTGAACGGCTGGTAGAGCCGGTCGTCGCTCAGCTCGCGGATCTTGTCGACGAGCTGCACCTCGGCCAGCCAGAGCACCGCGGCGAGGCAGGACGCGACGGCTCCGAGCAGCGCCACCTGACCGGTCAGCCAGCGACCGGGCGGGACGTCCTGCCCCCACGCCACGAGTGCCGTCCTGGCCTCGTGCTCGCGCGCCACCAGCGGTGCCCCCCAGAACACCGCGACGGCCGCCCCGAACAGCAGGTTGACGTCCCTGGGCTCCCAGAGCACCCGGAGGACGAAGCCGGGGAGCGACCCCAGCACCGCGTCCGTCCTCGCCCCCGCGAACGCGATCGTCACCGCGGCGGCGACCACCAGGACCGTCGAGACCAGGACCAGCGCCCGGTGCCTCTGCCACGCCACCCGGAGCAGGTCGCCCGTGGTCACCCTCGGCCTCGTCAGCGTCGTCGTCATGCCGATCCCCCCTTGCGCGTGACCGACAGCTGCGCCAGCACGTAGTCCTCCAACGTCACCGGCCGCACCACCCACGGCGCGGACACCGCGGGCGTGGACGGCGTCTTCACCAGGAACAGCGACTGGCCGTCCAAGTGCCTGTCCCACACCACCTCCCCCTCCACCGGGGGTGCGGCGGCCCTCGGTCCCACCAGCATCACGTGCGACGCGAGCAGCTCGTCCAGGTCGCCGCCGACGAGCAGCTTCCCGTGCGCCAGCAGCAGCAGGTGGTCGGCGACACCGGCCAGCTCGGTGACGATGTGCGTCGACAGGACCACCGTCGTGCCCGACTCGGCGACCTCGCCCAGCAGTTCGCGCATCACCTCGGTGCGCGCCAACGGGTCCAGGTCCGCGAGCGGCTCGTCGAGCAGCAGCAGCGTCGGCCGCGACCCGATCGCCACGGCCAGCGCGACCTGCGTGCGCTGCCCACCGGAGAGCTTCCCGCAGCGGCGGTCCAGCGGAACGCCGAACCGCGTGAGCCACGCCTCCGCCCGCGCCTGGTCCCAGACCAGGTTCAGCCGCGCACCCAGCCGGAGCATCTCCACGGGCGTGAGGTGCTTGTACACCGGCTTCTCCTGCGACACGAACGCCACCCGCTCGTCCGGCCGCAGCGACACCCGCCCCGCGTCCGCCCTCAACAGTCCGGAGAGGACGGTCAGCAGCGTCGTCTTGCCCGCGCCGTTCGCACCCACCAGCGCGGCGACCCTGCCCGCGGGCAGGTCGAAGGTGCAGTCCTCCAGCGCCACCGACCTCCCGTACCTCTTGCCCAGCCCCCGCACGGCGATGCCTGCGGTTCCCACCACGGCGGTCGTCATGGCACCTCGATCCTCTCCCCCTCGGCGAGCACCGACCCGACCAGCGCGTCGATGTCCTCGTTCTCCAGTCCGGCCGCGCGCGCCTCGTCGACCCAGCCGACCAGCCCGGTGCGCAGCCGCTCCATCACCTCGGGACCGACCGATCCCAGGGTGGCCCTCACGAACGTCCCCGAGCCCTGCCTCGCCTCCACCAGGCCCGCTCTCTCCAACTCGCGGTAGGCCTTCAGCACGGTGTTCGCGTTCACCCCGCTGCTCGCGACGACGTCGCGAACCGTCGGAAGCCGGTTCCCCGGCTCCAGCCAGCCGAGCCGCAACGCCTCCCGGACCTGCCGGACGAGCTGGAGGTACGCCGGGAGCCCGCTCGCCTTGTCGATGCGGAACTCGACCACGCCACCCTCCTCGAACAATTGTGTTACTCGACTAAGACACTAGCTAACTGGATCACTTGATCACGTGTCAAGGCCGGCAACGGCGAACGCCCGCCGCTCCGAGGAGCGACGGGCGTCCGGGCGGGGTGGGAGGTGCTGGACAGGGGGTGCAGCACCCGGTGGGTCATCGCCCCCGCGAGCGGTGTCAGCGGGCCAGTGCGGTGATGAGCGCGCACGCGTCCTGGTGGGTCGCGGGGAGGTGTTCCGACCAGACCTTGGCGGGACCGGTGGGTCTCACGTGCGGGTCGACGGCCAGGCGGTCGGCGGCCAGCACGCGCAGGGTGGAGATCCGCTGCGCCAGCGACGCGTCGCGGCGGGTGAGCACGACCGCGACGGACGGGCCGATCGTCGCCAGGGTCTCGCCGCCGTCGAAGACCACCCGCAGCACGTCCGAGAGCAGGGTCATCGCGACCACGCGCGACCAGCCGGTGGCGCGGGTCAGGTCGAGCGCGACCAGCACGAGCGCGTAGCCCTCGTCGGGGGCCACCGGTTCGCGGTACAGCTCACCCAGCCGGGTGCGCAGGTAGCCGCGGGTGGCGAGCCCGGTCAGCGGGTCCTCCGCGCCGCGGTCGACCGCCTCCTCGGTGAGGACGTCGGCCCAGCCCGACGCGGTCAGCCGCAGCATCCGGGCGGGCAGGGCGTCGACGTCCGGGGCGACCATGCCGCCACCGCCGTCGAGGACCGCGTGCAGCGCGGCCAGGTCGAGCAGGGTCTCCCCGAGACCCGCACCGGCCTCGGCGCGGGCCCGCCCGAGCCTGATCAGGGCGTCGTCGGGGTCGATCGTGTCGACCATCGCGGCGCAGACCTCGTCGACCTCCCGCAGCTGCCAGTCGCCGGGGAAGGCCCAGCCCGCCGCGAGGCTGGCCGTGCGCCACCTGGACTTCAAGACGCGTTCCGCCTGTGCGACAGCCACGTGGGTCGTCTCCCCTCCCGGTCGGTTCACTACGACGGGACGCGGCGGGCGGTGCTCCGTGACGGGATTTCACCCAACCAGTCGAGGGCCTTGAGGTGACGCAGCGCTACGTCGTGAGTCACACTGGCCGCTGCGAGGGAGGAAATACGTGGCGACCGTTCCTGCTGACGTCCAGGGACCGAGCGACGCGGAGCTGATCGGCTCCGTGCGCGGCGGGAAGATCGACGCCTACGGCGAGCTGTACGAACGCCACGTTTCGGCGGCCTACAACCTGGCCCGCCAGCTCGCCCGTTCCACGGCCGAGGCGGACGATCTGGTGTCCGAGGCGTTCGCCAAGGTGTTGGACACTCTCCGTGGTGGCCGGGGTCCGGACTCGGCCTTCCGCGCCTACCTCCTGACCGCTCTGCGGCACACCGCCTACGACAAGACCCGCCGCGACAAGAAGGTGGAGCTGTCCGACGACGTCTCCGCCGTGTCCGGGGTGTCGACCGAGGCGGTGAGCGTGCCGTTCAGCGACACCGCCGTGGCGGGCCTGGAGCGGTCGATGGCCGCGCAGGCGTTCGCCAGGCTGCCCGAGCGCTGGCAGACGGTGCTGTGGCACACCGAGATCGAGGGCCAGTCGCCCGCCGACGTCGCCCCGCTCCTCGGGCTGACCGCCAACGGCGTGTCCGCGCTCGCCTACCGCGCCCGCGAGGGCCTGCGCCAGGCCTACCTCCAGGTGCACCTGACCGAGTCCACGTCCGACCGCTGCCGCGCCACCGTGGACAAGCTGGGCGCGTGGACCCGCGGCGGCCTGTCCAAGCGCGAGACCACCCAGGTCGAAGCCCACCTAGACGAGTGCGACCGCTGCCGCGCGCTGGCCGCTGAGCTGGTCGACGTCAACGGCTCGCTGCGCGCGGTCGTCGCGCCGCTGGTCCTCGGCATCGGGTTCACCGGCTACCTGGCCGCGGCCGGAGCGGGCAAGGCCGTCGCCGTGACGGCGGCGGCGGGCGCCGCCGGAGCGGGCGGCGCGGCGGGCGCGCTGGGCTCGCTGCCCCGGCAGCTGTTCGGCGTGGCCGCCTCGGGCGCAGCGCTCGCGGTCGCCGTCGCGATCGGCCTGACGGCCGGTGGCGGCCAGGAACTCCCGGCCGTCGCCGAACCGCCCCCCGTCGTGACCAGCCAGCCCGCGGTGCCGCCCCCGCCCGCGCAGCCGGTCGTGCCACCACCCCCCGCCGTCCCACCACCCGCCCCCGCGCCGCGGCCGGACCCGCCGTCACCGGCTCCGCCCGCCCCCGCCCCCGCCCCGGCTCCCACGCCACCGGCCGAGCCCCCCGCCGAACCGCCGCGGCCGACACCAGCGACCCTCGTGCCGACGGTGCCCAGCGGGTTCACGCTCGTCCCCGGCGAGGCCCCCAAGGCGCTGCCGATCACCATCCGCAACACCGGCGAGTCCGCGTCGGAACCGGCAGGCACCGCGCTGACCCTGCCGCCCGGCGTGCGCTCGGTCGGCCCCGTCGGCTCGTTCGGCGGCGCCCGCCTGCTGGCCCTCGACGGCGTGCCCGAGCAGTCGGTCACCTGCCCCGCGGGCACCGGCGTCGTCGCCTGCGCGACCACGCGGGGCATCGCCCCCGGCGGCACGGCCACGTTCGTCTTCAACCTCCAGGCCGACGGCTCGGGCACCGGTGGCGTGATCACCGGCACGGTCACCGCGGGCGCGACGCTGTCCGTCCAGGTGACGGTCACCGTCGAGGTCCAGCCGGTGCGCGACGACCTCACCCTGACCGTCGGCAAGTGGCACGAGCTGTTCTGGGACCCGCGCCTGGACGTGACGGTGCGCAACACCGGCACGAACGCGGGCCTGATGACGCTCACCCTCACGACCGACGACGACATCGTGCTCGTCGCGCCGCACACGGGCTGCTCGGTCCGGCCGCACCGCGTCGAGTGCCGCGCCGAGCTCCAGCGCGACGGCACCTACCGGATGTCCGCGTGGGCGTTCGGCCTGCCGTTCCGCGGCGGCACCGTGCGCGTCACCGCCACCCTCGGCACGGCGACCAGGACCGTCGACGTGCCGGTCTCGCTGCTCCCCGGCGGCCACCCACCCGTGCACCCACCGCTGGACCCGCCGACCACGCCCCCCACCACCACGACGACGGTCCCACCCACGACCACCACCAGCACCGAGCCCGAGGCCACCACTCCGCCCGCCACCACGGACCCGTCGACGACCCGGCCCGCCGAACCGACGGTCCCGGAGGAGCCCGTCACCACGACGACCCCGCCGCCGGTCACGACCACCGAGCCCCCGCCGACCACGACGCAGCCGCCCACCAGCACACCCCCGCCCACCCCGACGACACCGCCGTGCCACCCCAGGCCCCCGTGGTGGCCGCCTGCGCTGGGCGACCTGCTGCCGGGCTACTGCCAGACCCCTCCGTAGTCAGTCGATCACGCATCCGTAAACTGCCCCGGTGCTGCCAGCCGTACGCCGGGCCTTGGGCCGTCTGCCGGAACCCCTCCGCTTCCTGCTGAACAAGCACCGCGAGCTGATCAGGTTCGCGGTCGTGGGCGGAACAACGTTCCTCGTGGACAACGGCGTCTGGTACGCCCTGAAGCTCACCGTGCTCCAGGAGAAGGTCGTCACGGCCAAGGCCATCGGCATCCTGGTGGCGGTCATCGCGTCGTACGTGCTGAGCCGCGAGTGGTCGTTCCACACCCGCGGGGGTCGCGAACGTCACCACGAGGCAGCCCTGTTCTTCCTCGTGAGCGGCGCCTCGGTGGGGCTGAACCTGCTGCCGCTCTGGATCTCACGCCACCTCCTCGGCCTCCAGCACCCCGCGGTTTCGCTGGTCACCGAGGAGATCGCCGACTTCGCCAGCGGCTCGATCATCGGCATGCTCGTCGCGACCGCGTTCAAGTTCTGGGCCATGAGGAAGTGGGTCTTCCCCCAGGCCGACGCCCGCCCGGATGTCGTCCGAGCGACCAGGCGGCTGCGGGTGGTGACCGGAACCGAGGACCGCGAGGTGGCCTGACCTGCGTCTTAGGCCGATCTCCGTACACTGCTTGGGTGTCCGTAGTCGAAAATGTGGTCCTCCGGTTCCCGGAACCGTTCCGCTCGCTGGCCCTGAAGCACCGCGAACTCCTGAAGTTCGCCGTGGTCGGAGGCACCTGCTTCATCATCGACACGGCCATCTTCATCGGCTTGAAGTCGACCGTCCTCACGGACAAACCGGTCACCGCGAAGATCATCGCCACCCTGGTGGCCACCATCGTGTCGTACGTGCTCAACCGCGAGTGGTCGTTCCGCACCAGGGGTGGCCGCGAACGCCACCACGAGGCCCTGCTGTTCTTCTTGATCAACGGCGTGGGCATCGCCCTGAACTCGCTACCGCTCTACGTCTCGCGCTACCTCTTCGACCTGCAAGAGCCCCACGTGAGCCGCTTGGTGGAAGAAGTCGCCGACTTCGCCAGCGCCCAGATCATCGGCACGCTGATCGCGATGGCCTTCCGCTGGTACGGCTACAAGAAGTGGGTCTTCCCAGAAGCAGACGCCCGCCCCCGCAAGGGCCAGGGAACGCCGGCGGAGATCGCGGAGGACGTGGAGGGCCTGGGCCACAGCTAGGGCTGGGGGTGGGGCTGGGACCGACCGAGCAGGCACGCGCACCCGACCCGCACCCACCGGCGCGAGACCACGACAACTCACCGGGGCGAGTGGTCCGTGCGCCAGGCCACCCCCACCACGTCCTGAGCCTTGGGCACGGGCAGGAACACCGAGAACGTGGCAGGCCGAGCCGTGGACAGCTCCAGCCGCCCGCCGTCCGCGTCCACCAGGGCCCTGGCCAACGACAACCCCACCCCCGTGGACCCGCCCCCGGACACCCCGCGCTCGAAGATGTGCCCGGCCAGCTCGTCCGGCACCCCGGCACCCCCGTCGCTCACCTCCACCACGATCGCCGACTCGTCACTGCGAGCCGACAGCACCACGGACCCCTCCCCGTGCCGCAGGGCGTTGTCCAGCAGCACCCCGATCGCCTCCCGCAGCCGCCCCGGTGTGGCGCGGGCCAGCATCCCCTCCGGCACGCGCACCTTGAGCGCCCGCCCCTCACCCTTCAGCGGCTCCCGCCACTCCTCGGCGATGGCGGTCAGCTCGGCCCGCAGGTCCAACGGCTCCGCGTCCACCGACCGAGCGGCCCGCGCGGCGGCGAGCAGTTCGTCCAGCACCTCGGCCAGCCGTTCGGCCTGCTCCAGCGCCGCCCCGGCCTCGGCGGCCGTCTCCGGCTCGTCGTGGTCGGCCAACGCCTCCAACCGCAGCTGCAACGCCGTCAACCGGCTCCGGAGCTGGTGGGACACGTCGCCGACCAGCTCCCGCTCCCGCTGCACCAGCAGCGCCAACGCCGCCGCGGACGTGTCCAGCGCCTCGGACACCAGGTCCAGCTCGGCGACGCCGTGCCGCCGGTCGTCGTTGCGGAAGTCCCCCGCCCCCAGCCTGGCGGCGCGCGCCGCGACGTGCCCCAGCGGCTGCGACAGCTTCCGCGCGGTGACCGTGGCGACGACGGTCCCGGTCGCGACGGACAGCACGAGCAGCAGCAGCACCGACACCGCGACCTGCGCCTGCTGGGTGCGCATCGGACCGGACGGCATCTCCAGCCGCACGATCCCGCCCTGCGCGATCGGCACCTCCTCCGACAGCACGTCCGAGCCCAGGTCCGGGCCCAGCTCCTGCTCGCCGGAGTTCGAGCGGACGTACAGGTGGGCGCCCTGCGGGATCGCGACCTGCACCGTCTCCAACGAGACGGGCGAGCCCGCGGCGATCTGGTCGTCGAGCGCGGCGGCTATCCGCCGGGCGCTCGCGGCCAGGTCGGAGTGGGCGCCGTCGTCGACGAGCTGCAAGGCCGACCACCCCAACGGGATGCCCAGCACGAACCCGGTGACGGCGACCGCGAGCATGATCGCCCGCATGATCCGGGTGCGCACTAGTCCGCGTTGAACCGGAAGCCGACACCGCGAACGGTCGCGATCCGCTTCTCGACCGACTTCAACGTCCCGTCGCCGAGCTTCCGGCGCAACCACGACATGTGCATGTCCAGCGTCTTGCTGCCCTTCAGCTCAGGGTCGTTCCAGACCTCGGACAGGATCTCGTCGCGGTTCACCACCTGCCCGGACCGCTGCATCAGCACCCGCAGCAGCTCGAACTCCTTGTTGGCCAACTGCACCTCCCGCCCGTCCACGGTCACCCGCCGCGCGGCCAGGTCCATCCGCACGCCGTTGACCTCCAGCGTTCCCGGAGCCCGCCGCCGCAGCAGGGCCCGGATGCGGGCCATCAGCTCGGCCAGCCGGAACGGCTTGGCGACGTAGTCGTCCGCCCCCGCGTCCAGCCCGACGACGAAGTCGACCTCGTCCGACCGGGCCGTCAGCATCAGCACGGGCACGCCGCGCCCGCCGGACCGGAGTCTTCGGCACACCTCCAGACCGTCCATCCCCGGCAGTCCGAGGTCGAGCACCAGCAGGTCGATGCCCCCGGCGACGGCCAGTTCCAGCGCGCTCGGCCCGTCGTTCACGACGTGCACGGCGTAGCCCTCGCGCTGAAGCGCGCGGGACAGTGGATCGGCGATCGCCGGGTCATCCTCGGCCAACAAGACCACGCTCACGAAACCCACCCTAGGCCTGGCACGATGCGGCGTGTGGAGAGCTACGAGAGTGATCTTGATCTTGCCAGGCTGCTGGCCGACGCGGCCGACGTGATCACGACGTCCCGATTCCGCGCGCTGGACCTCGTCGTGGACCGCAAACCGGACCGCACGCCGGTCACGGACGCCGACACGGCCGTCGAGGACGCGGTGCGGGTCCTGCTGGCCGAGCACCGCCCGGACGACGCCGTCGCGGGCGAGGAACGCGGCGGCGAGGTCGGCGCGGGCCGCACCTGGGTGCTCGACCCGATCGACGGCACGAAGAACTTCCTCCGGGGCGTCCCGGCCTGGGCGACCCTGATCGCGCTGGTGGAGGACGGCACGCCCGTCGTCGGCATGATCAGCGCCCCCGCGCTCGGCCGCCGCTGGTGGGCCGCGTCGGGGACGGGCGCGTACTCGTCGGACACGTTCGGCGTGCGGCGCCTCGCGGTGTCCCGCGTGGCCAACCTGGAGGACGCGTACCTGACCACGACGCACTTCGGTTCGTGGGCGGAGCACCACTCGCAGGACGCCTACCTGGCGCTGATGGACGCCACCTGGGAGAACCGGGCGTTCGGCGACTTCTGGTCGCACTGCCTGGTCGCCGAGGGCGCGATGGACATCGCCGCCGAGGCGATCGTGAACCCGTGGGACGTCGCCGCCGCGCAGGTCCTCATCACCGAGGCCGGTGGCCGGTTCAGCGACCTCAAGGGCGTCGAGCGCTACGACCGGGGCAGCGCGCTCTCCACGAACGGGCTGCTGCACGACGAGGCGCTCAGGGTGCTTGGGGGCTGAGCACGCCGACCGCGCCGCGCGCGACCTGCGCCCACACGAGCCTGCCGAACAGGTAGTGGCAGGCCACGTCCTCGCTGCTGAACCGGGCCCAGTCGTACCGGTTGCCCTGCTCCCGCCAGAACACCTCCCAGCCGTCACCCCCGCGGGTGAGGCACCAGGTGTTGTCGGCCTCGGACCCGATCGACACGACCTCGTCGGGCACGCCGACGGAACGCAGCCAGCCTGCCAGCGCCTCGGTGTTCATGTCAGCTCCATGAGGTAGCCCAGCGCGACCAGGTCGGCCACGGGGTAGGTCGTGCGGTAGCGGGTGCCGCCGCCGGGTTGGCCGAACCAGCCGACGGAGATCGTGCGCCACACCGGGACCGGGCGGCTGACGACGTAGCGGCGGTAACCGGCGGCGAGGTCGGTGGGCGGCAGCGACCGGCAGGCGAACCTCGTGCCCGCGGCGGCCAGCACCCGGCCCTCGGGGGTGCCGAAGCGGTCGACCTCGGTGCCGGCGGGCAGCACGTCGGGCCTGCCGGCCTCGTAGCCGCCCTCGGGGAACACCGCGGCGGGTGGCCAGGTGTGCTCCAGCGGGTCGGCGCGGCGGACGAACCGGGCGTCCCACTCCCGTTCGTGCAGGCCTGCCTGGGGGTCGTAGCCGTCGGTCAGGTTCCGCACCAGCGGGTGGTCCGGTGCCAGCGCGCGCGGCACGGGGCGCGGCTGGGAGGCGGAGGCGTCGACCAGGTCGGCGTGCGGGTGGTCCCGCGGCGCGAACCGCAGGCCGTCCACGTGGTCGACCTCGGGTGCGGACGGCTCGACCTGCCTGCTCGGGCGGACGCTGGGCCGCGCGTCCGCACCGCTGGGGAACGCGCGGAAGTAGAAGAACCCGACCAGCGCGCCCACCGGGTCCTCCGGCTTCCTCAGCTCCTTGCCCGTCGCGGCGGGGGAGGACGTCTGCTGCGGCTGAGCGGCGGTCGACTTCTGCTCGGCGACCTTCTGCTCGGCCCGCTGCTGGCTGGTCTGCTCCCCGGCCCGCTGTTCTCCTGACCGGTGCTCCCCGGCCCGGTGCTCCCCGGCCCGCTGCTCCCCTGACCGCTGCTGGCCGGGGTCGGCCGAACGCTGCCCGGTCGCCGGGTCCCCGAGCCGCTGGGACACCGGCGGATCGGTGCGCTGCACGGCACCCACCACCGCCGCTCCCGCCGCCGGGGCGGCGGGAGCGCCCGGAGCCGCGGGCGTGAAACCGGGGGCCTGGGCCGGAGCCTGCGCTGCGGGCGCGGGCGCCTGCTGCGCCGGGGCCTGCGGCTGGGCACCGAGGTCGGCGGGCAGCAGCGGCCGGTCGACCAGGGTCGCCGCGGACTGCGCCACCGTGCTGTCGGTGGCGCTCACCAGCGGCTGGACCGGCGGCACGGCACCGAGGTCGACGGCTGGGGCGGGGGCCACGACGGGAGCACCCGGCGCGGCGACGACGGGAGCGACCCCGGCCACCACGGGCGCGGCGACGGCCGGGACCACCTGTTCCACCGGCGCGACAACCGGCTCGACCACGGCGGGCACGACTCCGGACACGACGCCCGCCACGGGCTCGGTCACACCGGACACCACGTCCGCCACGGGCCCGGTCACGCCGGACACGGGCCCGGTCACGCCGGACACCACGCCCGCCACGGGCTCGGTCACACCCGACACCACACCGGTCACCGGCCCGGTCACGGCGGGCACGACGTCCGCCACCACCGGCAGCGCACCGGTCACCGGCGCCAGCGCACCGGGCACGGCACCCGTCACGGCGGGCACGACACCCGCGACCGGCGCGGCCACGGCCCCGACGGTCCGGTCGACCACGCCGCCGACGGTGTCGAGCAGCCCACCGCCGTGCCCGTGCGAGCCGGGGTTGGCGTTGACCGGCGGGGTGGTCGCGCCGACGTCGACACCGCTGTCCAGCCGCACCGACGCGGCCAGGGTGTTCGCCAGGTTCGCGACGTTCGCCGTCGCACCGGCCAGCGCGGTCTCCAGACCGAGCAGCGCGGTCGGGTGCCCCGCCGCGGCGGCCGACTGGGCGGCGTCGTTGTTCTTGGCCAGGTTGACCAGTTCGCGGACCAGCTCCACCTTGGCGGCGCCGATCTGCTCGGCCCCGTGCTCCAGCCGGTCGGCGGCGGCGTGGCAGCCCTTGGCCGCGGTGTTCAGGTCGCCGTCCGGCGCGACCACGCCGTTCCAGTGCGCGCGGGCCGCGTCGCCGGTCGCTCCGCTGATCCCGGAGAGCGCCTTGGTCGCGGAACCGTCGGATTCGCCCGCCAGGCCGGTGATGCGGTTGCCCGCGTCCCGCCAGGCCGCGGCCGACGCGCGCATCGCGTCCTCGTCGGCCTCCGGCCAGGTGACGCCCGCCTTCGCGGCGACCTCGACGAGTTCCGGTGGAAGTTGGATGCCCATCGTCGCGCCCCTCAGCTCCGGACGTCGCGCAGCGAACCCGCGGCGCCGCCGTCGACCCGGCCGTACGTCTGCGCGGTGGCGGCGAAGCGCTCGCCGACCCCGCCGAACCGGGCGGACAGCCCGGTGACCCCGGCCAGCGCCTCGTCGGCCTTGACCACGTGGCCGCTCGCGAAGCTCCGGCCGATCGCGTCGGACCCCCAGCAGGCGCCGAGCGGGTCGAGCACGCCGGACAGGTCCGAGAGGATCCCGCCCGCGCGCTCGGCGAACCCGGTGAACTCGCCCGCGCCCTCGGTCAGCCGGGCCAGGTCGGCCTCGAAGCCGCTCATCGCGTCCTCCCCAAGTCGTCCATCCAGGTGTCGCGCAGCGCGAAGTCGTCCTCCTCGGGCGCTCGGCGCTTCGGCGGAGGAGGCGGCGGGGCGATCTCCTCGGGGGTGAGGTCCGCGGTGCCGCGCACGAGTGCCGCCGGGTCGGTGTCCGCGGGCAGCACGGGCGCCAGGGTGCGGTAGGTCCGCTCGGCCGCCACCGCCGCGGCGGCCTCGGTGGTGCGGAGGATCAGCTCGGCGAGCTGAGCGGGCCGGTGCGCGCGGTAGGCGTTGTCGGCCAGCACCAGCTCCGTCAGCGTGCCGCCCGTGCCGACGGTCGCGGTGACCGTGCCGTCCGGACTGGTCGCCGACGCCGTGATGCCCGCCAGGTCGCGCTGCACGGACGCCAACTGGTCGCGGCTGCGCCGGTAGTCGGCGAGCAGCTCCTCGACCTGGCCCCGGTGATCTGACGTCACGGCCACCTCCGGTTCACGCGCGTTGGACGTTCGACCACACCGGACGGTTCCCAGTGGTTGTATCTCCCCATGAGCACCACGGCTTTCGAAGACCTGACCCCTGGGAGGACCATCCCGCTCGGCGAGGTCACCGTCGACCGCGATGAGATGCTCGCGTTCGCCGCGCGCTTCGACCCCCAACCGTTCCACCTGGACGAGGAGGCGGGGAAGAGGTCCGTCCTCGGCGGGCTCGCCGCGTCCGGCTGGTTCACCGCGTCGCTGTGGATGCGCCAGTACGTCGACCACCTGCTGGCGGACTCGACGTCGCAGGGCTCGCCCGGTGGGCGCGACCTGCGGTGGCTCGCGCCCGTGTTCGCGGGTGACGTGCTGCGCTGCGAGATGGTGGTCCTCGGCGCGCGCGTGTCCAGGAGCCGCCCCGAGATGGGGTTGGTGGAGATCACCGGCGCGGCCTACCGCGGCGACGACAAGGTCTACGAGCTGACGTTCACCGGCATCTTCGCCACGCGCGCGTCAGCCCCGTAGCGCCCGGACGACCGCGGACGGGCTGGGGCGGCCGAGCTTCCCGGACATCCACTTGCTGGTGTCGGCCAGCTTGTCGAGGTCGACGCCGTGCTGGACGCCGAGACCGTCGAGCATCCAGACGAGGTCCTCGGTGGCCAGGTTGCCGGTCGCGGACTCCGCGTACGGGCAGCCGCCGAGGCCGCCCGCGGACGCGTCGACCGTCGTGACGCCGCACTCCAGGGCCGCGTAGGTGTTGGCGAGCGCCTGGCCGTAGGTGTCGTGGAAGTGCACGGCCAGCGGCTCGACCGAGTCGAACACCGCCAGCAGCGCCTTCACCTGGCCCGGCGTGGCGACGCCGATCGTGTCGCCGAGCGAGAGCTGCGAGCAGCCCATGTCCAGCAGCCGCTTGCCGACGCCCGCGACCTGCTCGCGCGCCACCGGGCCCTCCCACGGGTCGCCGAAGCACATCGACACGTACCCGCGCACGTCGAGGCCCTCGGCGCGGGCACGGGCCACGACCGGCTCGAACATCGTGAACTGCTCGTCCAGCGTGCGGTTGAGGTTGCGGTTGGCGAACGTCTCGGTGGCGCTGGCGAAGATCGCGATGTCCCGCACGCCCGCCGCGAGCGCCCGGTCCAGCCCGCGCTCGTTCGGCACGAGCACCGGGTAGCGGACACCGGGCCGCTGGTCCAGTCCGGCCAGCAGTTCCTCGGCGTCGGCGAGCTGCGGCACCCACTTCGGGTGCACGAAGCTGGTCGCCTCCAGCACCGTCGACCCGGCGTCGGCCATGCGGTCCAGGAATTCGAGCTTCACGTCGACCGGTACGACCGCCGACTCGTTCTGGAGCCCGTCCCGCGCGCCGACCTCCCAGATCGTGATCCTCTCGGGGAGCCCGGCACCCGGCACCACATCGGGCAGGTTCACGTCACGCGCGCCCATCGTCCACCACGCTCCCAGGTCGGTAGTCGTCGTCCGGGTTGTCGTTGATCTCCCGGTACAGCA
Source organism: Umezawaea sp. (assembly GCF_057122925.1). Lineage (NCBI taxonomy): Bacteria > Bacillati > Actinomycetota > Actinomycetes > Pseudonocardiales > Pseudonocardiaceae > Umezawaea > Umezawaea sp. Next base: position 17,695 of record NZ_DBNGPQ010000140.1, read on the forward strand.
GGGAGTGCACCCGCTCCACCTTCGGGATGTCGTCGAACTCCAGCGGTTCGTCCGACGCCGACTCGATGATCAGCGTGCCGCAGCCGAGCACCCGGTCCAGCAGGCTGTGCTGGAACCGCACGCTGTTGATCCGCGACAGCGGGATGTCCAGCCCGGTCCGCTTGAGCACGCCCTCGCGGGCCATCACCCGGTCGCTCGTGACGATGAAGTGCGTGGTCCGCCAGCGGACCAGCGGCGCCAACGTCAGCCAGGACACCAGGACCACCCCGACAACCACCAGTGCGATCTGCGCGACCGCCGACCACGACTGGCCCGAGACCAGCGACGCGGTGAAGGCGAAGACCGCCACCACCGCGAGGAGGGAGAACACCGGGAGCAGGAGCATCTTCCAGTGCGGGTGATTGTGGATCACGACGTGCTCAGTGGGGCTGAGCAGGTCGTCGGGGTACGCCACGGCGGTCCTCCGGATGAGCGGCGCTGAACGGTCGAGCCACGGTACCGCCGGGCACCGGGCCCGTTCGGGACCTTCGGCGTGTTCGTCAGACCACGCGGAGGTGAACGACGTCGCCCGCGGAGACCGAGTGGTCGACGCCGTCGTCGGAGCGCACCACGAGCGTGCCGTCCACGGCGACGTCCTGACCGGTCCCGACCAGTTCGGCGCCGCCGCTCAGCTCGACCCGCACCCGCTGCCCGAGCGTCGAGCAGTGCTCGCGGTACCGGTCCAGCAGGCCGGTCGACCTCGGGTCGCCACCCGAGAGGCGCCAGTCGAACTCCAGCTCCGACAGTGCGAGCAGCAGCCGCTCGGCGATGACCGTCCGGTCCAGCTCCGACGCGCCCTCGTCGGCCAGCGACGTCGGCGCGAGCCCGCCGGGACCGGGCACGACGTCGGCGGGCAGCGGAGCCACGTTCAGCCCCACGCCCACGACGACCGCGCCGCCGCTCGCCTCGGCCAGCACCCCGGCGCCCTTGCCGCGCTCGGGCCCGAGCAGCAGGTCGTTGGGCCACTTCAGCGTCGCCGCGACCCCGACGGAGTCCGCGACCCGCACGAGCGCCAGGCCCGCGATCAGCGTCAGCCACGGCAACCGGGCCGGGTCGACCCCGGCGGGCCGGAACAGCGCGCTCACGTACAGCCCGCTGCCGGGCGGCGAGACCCACGACCGGCCGCGCCGACCCTGGCCCGCGGTCTGCTCGTCGGCGATCAGCACCGTGCGGTCGGGCGCGCCCTCGGCGGCGGCCCGCACCAGGTCGGCGTTCGTGGACGGGGTGCTGGGGGTGAAGTCGACCGAGGCGTACGGCCCGACCAGGCGGGACCGCAGCGCGTCGACGTCCAGAGGCGTGCTCACCCGCGTCATCCTAGGAAGACGTCCGCCCCGCCGCCGGTCGGAGCGGGACGTGCGGCGGGGTGGACCGGTCAAGGCTGCAACCTCGACCGCGCTGGAGGTCAAGCTCGTCCCCGTGACGTGAGCTACTGATCAGTACGCGGTCACTCACCTGTGGTTAGGCTGCCTAGCCATGAGCAGCGCCACGGAACCGGTCGGCGACGAGGCCGACGTCCACACCACGGCCGGGAAGCTGGCCGACCTCCGCCGCCGCACCGAGGCGGCGGTGCACGCGGGCTCGGAGCGTGCGGTCGAGAAGCAGCACGCGAAGGGCAAGAAGACCGCCCGCGAGCGCATCGACGCGCTGCTCGACCCCGGCTCGTTCATCGAGCTGGACGAGCTGGCCCGCCACCGCTCGACCAACTTCGGCCTGGAGAAGAACCGCCCGTACGGCGACGGCGTCGTGACCGGCTACGGCACGGTCGACGGCCGCCCGGTGTGCGTGTTCAGCCAGGACGTCACGATCTTCGGCGGCTCGCTCGGCGAGGTCTACGGCGAGAAGATCGTCAAGGTCATGGACCTGGCGCTCAAGACCGGCAGGCCGCTGGTCGGCATCAACGAGGGCGGCGGGGCCCGCATCCAGGAGGGCGTCGTCTCCCTCGGGCTCTACGGCGAGATCTTCCGCCGCAACGTGCAGGCCTCCGGCGTCATCCCGCAGATCTCGCTGATCATGGGCGCGAACGCGGGCGGCCACGTGTACTCCCCCGCCCTGACCGACTTCGTCGTCATGGTCGACCGGACGTCGCACATGTTCATCACCGGTCCGGACGTGATCAAGACCGTCACCGGCGAGGACGTCGGGTTCGAGGAGCTGGGCGGGGGCCGGACGCACAACACCAAGTCCGGCAACGCCCACTACCTGGGCAGCGACGAGGACGACGCCATCGCCTACGTCAAGGAACTGCTGTCCTACCTGCCGTCGAACAACCTCGCGGAGGCGCCGGTCCTCGACGCCCCGCAGGACCTCCTGCACGGCAGCCTGGAGGACTCGGTCACCGACGAGGACCGCGAGCTGGACACCCTCATCCCGGACTCGGCGAACCAGCCGTACGACATGCACGAGGTGCTCACCCGCGTCCTGGACGACGGCGAGTTCCTGGAGGTCCAGCCGCTGTTCGCCCCGAACATCCTGGTCGGGTTCGGGCGGGTGGACGGCCACCCGGTCGGCGTCGTGGCGAACCAGCCGACGCAGTACGCGGGCTGCCTGGACATCGACGCGTCGGAGAAGGCGGCCCGGTTCGTCCGGACGTGCGACGCGTTCAACGTGCCGGTGCTGACGTTCGTGGACGTGCCGGGGTTCCTGCCCGGAACGGACCAGGAGTGGAACGGGATCATCCGGCGCGGGGCGAAGCTGATCTACGCCTACGCGGAGGCGACGGTCCCGCTGGTCACGGTGATCACGCGCAAGGCCTACGGCGGGGCGTACGACGTGATGGGGTCGAAGCACCTCGGCGCGGACGTCAACCTGGCCTGGCCGACGGCGCAGATCGCGGTGATGGGGGCTTCCGGGGCGGCGAACATCGTGCACCGGAAGACGTTGGCGAACGCGGTCAGCTCCGGCGAGGACGTGGACGCGCTGCGGGCGCGGTTGCAGACGGAGTACGAGGACGCGCTGTGCAACCCGTACGTGGCGGCGGAGCGGGGGTACGTGGACTCGGTGATCCCGCCCTCGTACACGCGGGGGTACGTGGCTCGGGCGTTGAACGTGCTGAGGGACAAGAGGGAGAGCATGCCGCCCAAGAAGCACGGGAACATCCCGCTGTGAGCGCCGACCGGGTGGTGCTTCGGGTGGTCCGCGGGGAGCCCGATGCCGAGGAGCTGGCGGCGCTGGTCGCGGTGGTGGCCGGGATGGCCGGGGGTGGGGCTGTGCCGGGGCCGGTCGCCGCTCGGTCCGAGTGGGGGAATCCGGCTCGGTCGGTTCGGGGGGCGTTGAGGCCGGGGGTCGGGGGGTGGCGGGCTTCCGGGTTGCCTCGGTAGGTGCTGACGCCGTGGTGGCTGCCGGTCCCGTCGGATCTGGTGGCTGCCGGTCCCAGCGGGACGGCCAACGTGACTCGGGGCCCCCTCGACTCGACCCTTGATCGGGCTGGAGGGGCGGTCCCGGAAGCCAGCCCGATCACAAGTCCCAAGGGTCGAACCCCTGGGCAGAACCGGCCACCGCTTCAGGGAAAGCGGTGGCTCCCCGTTCGTCAGCAGGTGACGTGGCGGCTGTTCACCTCTACCGGTGTCGCGCCCGAGACCACTACCTCCCTGCACCTGGTTCCCACCGCCGGCACTTCCAGGCGCAGCAGCAGCCACACGGCCAGGCCGTCGTGCCGCGCACGGGTGCGCAGCACTTCCACGTCGGTTGCGGTTACCGATTCCGGGATCTTCTTCAGGTTCCCCTCGTTCGCCGCGCTCGTCCTCGCCGCGCTCGCCACCGAGGTCATCACTCTGCTCTCCGCCTGTTCCGCGGTGTCGGCGAACGGCCAGACCGGGACGCCGTAGGCGATCGGGTCCGCCGAGAGGACCCTGCCCACCACCGCGATGCCCGCCAGCACCGACAGGACCACCACGAGTGTCGCGTGGCGTGAGCCGGTGGGTTGTGGGCGTGCGCTCACCAGTGACCAGTGCTTCACCACGCCCAGCGTGCCCAAGGCCACAGGTCGTGCGCATCGGTAGTTCTACGCGACGTCATATACTCCAGATCGAATAATCAGAACGGAGCACGTGGTGGCCGCCATCCGTCCCCTCGCCATGGTGGTGCTGGAACTCCTCCACGAGGCGCCCATGCACCCCTACGAGATCCAGCAGAAGATCCGCGAACGTCGGCTCGACCGGTTGACCAAGGTCACCGTCGGGTCGCTCTACCACGCCGTGGAGAAGCTCGAACGGGACGGGCTGATCGCCGTGGTGGAGACGAGTCGTGCCGGGAAGCGGCCCGAGCGGACCACGTACCGGTTGACCGACCTCGGACTGGACGCCTTTCGGTCCGAGGTGGTGACGAGCATCTCCGCGGTCGCGGTCGAGCACCCGCGGTTCGCGATGGCCGCCCAGCACCTGCACACGGTGCGTCCCGAAGAGGCGCTCGCGGGGCTGCGGGCGCGGGTGCTGGCGTTGGGCGGGGAGATCGCCGCCGTCGACGCCGCCATCTCGGAGCTGGGGGCGCGGGAGGTCGATCCGCTGTTCTGGATCGACCTGCGGTACAGCCGGGCGATGCGGCAGGCCGAGCTGGACTGGGTGGAACGGCTGATCGAGCAGCTCTCGTCCGACGAGCTGCCATGGCCCGAAGCGGCGCACCGTCGCATCGAAGAGCTTGAGGAGGACCGGCGATGAGCCGGCAAGTGAACCCGTGGGCGGCGCTGTCCGCGCTGTGCCTCGGATTCTTCATGATCCTGCTGGACACGACGATCGTGAACGTGGCGATCCCGTCCATGATCGAGGACCTGGACGCGGGGCTGAACGAGATCATCTGGGTCAACAGCGTCTACCTGCTGACCTACGCCGTCCCGCTGCTGCTGACCGGCAGGCTGGGCGACCGGTTCGGGCCGAAGCGGCTGTTCCTGGTGGGCCTGGTGGTGTTCATCGGGTCTTCGCTGTGGTGCGGGCTGTCCGGGTCGGTCGAGGCGCTGATCGTGGCGCGCGGTGTGCAGGGGCTGGGCGCGGCGATGATGACGCCGCAGACGATGGCGTTCATCACGCACCTGTTCCCGCCCGCCAAGCGCGGTGGGGCGATGGGGCTGTGGGGTGCGGTCGCGGGTGTCGCGACGGTCACCGGGCCGCTGCTGGGCGGTGTGCTGGTCGACCACCTCGGGTGGGAGTGGATCTTCTTCGTGAACGTGCCCGTCGGTGTGGTCGCGCTGGTGCTCACGGCCGTGCTGGTGCCCGACTGGCAGCCCGGCACGAGCCACAGCTTCGACCCGCTGGGCATCCTGCTGTGCTGCGTCGGCCTGACGCTGGTGGTGTTCGGCGTGCAGGAGGGCCAGCAGTACGCGTGGGGCGAGGTGTGGGGGCCGGTCACGATCCCCGAGATCATCTCCGCAGGCGTGGTGCTGCTGATCGGGTTCGTGGTGTGGCAGGCGGTCAACAAGAAGGAGCCGCTGCTGCCGCTGCGGATCTTCGCGAACCGGAACTTCTCGCTGGGCAACGCCGCCAACGTCGTCATCGGCTTCGGCGTCACGGGCCTGTTCCTGCCGCTGATCATCTACATCCAGTCGGTGCTGGGGCTGTCCGCGGTGGAGTCCGGGTTGCTGACGGCGCCGATGTCGCTGCTGTCCGGCACGTTCAGCGCGATCTCCGGCAAGCTGTCGGACCGCCCGTGGGCGCGGTTCCTGCCCGCCACCGGCTTCGCGCTGCTGGCGCTCGGCATCGCGCTGCTGTCGTGGCGGCTGGAGCCGGGCATCGCGAGCTGGGAGCTGATCCCCGAGCTGCTGGTCTGCGGCGCGGGCCTGGGCTTGGTGTTCTCGCCGCTGGCGAACATCTCCACCCGCGGCGTCGACCGGAAGCTGATGGGCGCGGGCTCCGGCATCTTCAACACGTCCCGCCAGATCGGCTCGGTGCTGGGCAGCGCGGCGGTCGGCGTGCTGCTCCAGGCCCGGTTGGACACGCACCTGGCCAGCACGCGCGGCGACTACCCGGCGGCGTTCACCGACGCGGCGGGCGACACGATGTGGATGCTGGTGGCCGTGCTGCTCGTCGGCACCGCCTGCACGCTGGCGATGCGCAGGCCCGCCCCCGTGCAGGCGGCCGAGCCGGTGCTGGTCGAGCGGGCGGGGTGAGCCGGGGAGCCGGCACTAGGCTGATCACGTGCGCCTAGTGCTGGCTTCGGCCTCCCCCGCCCGTCTGTCCGTCCTCCGCGCGGCCGGGGTCGAGCCCGTCGTCCGGGTGTCCGGTGTGGACGAGGACGCGGTGGCCGCCGCGCTGGTCGACCCGAAGCCCGCCGAGGTGGTGACGGCGCTGGCCGTCGCGAAGGCGGAGGCGGTGCTGCCGCTGGTCGCGGCGGAGTTCCCGGACGCCGTGGTGATCGGTTGCGACTCGATGCTGCTGACCGCCGACGGGTCGCTGGAGGGCAAGCCGGGCACGGTCGAGGCGGCCCGCGACCGGTGGCGGCGGATGGCGGGCACGTCCGGCACGCTGCTGACCGGCCACGCCGTGCTGAGGCTGCGGGACGGCGAGGTCGCGGCGCGGGGCGCGGACAGCGAGCCGACGACCGTCCGGTTCGGCCGTCCGGACGAGGCCGACCTGGAGGCGTACCTGGCGACCGGCGAGCCGTTGCAGGTCGCGGGCGCGTTCACGTTGGACGGACTGGGCGGCTGGTTCGTCGACGGCATCGACGGCGACCCGTCGAGCGTGATCGGGATCAGCCTGCCGCTGACCCGCCGCCTGCTCGCCGAGATCGGCGTTCGGGTGTCCGACATGTGGTAGCCCTGGTCACAACCAGCGGTTTTCGGGAAGCTCGACCCACGCTCACGACGTTGGGGGAGCTGAGATGAACGAGTTCTTGACGCGCCGACGGCACATCGACCTTGGTCGCAGGAAGAGCACGGGCTGACCGGGGGGAACGGCCCCGTCACCCCCTTCCCCGCGCACACCTCGGAGCAGTTGTGTCGTTCATCCGCGCGTACACCAGGCCGAAGGTCTTCGGCCTCACCGTCCTCGCCGGGCTCGTGCTCGGCGCCCTCACCGGGTTCCTGGCCAAGCAGACCGGCCAGACGTGGCTCGTGGCCACGTTGACCAAGATCGGCGGGGTCTTCACCGACCTGCTCCAGCTCACGGTCATCCCGCTCGTCTTCACCGCGATCGTCGTCGGCATCACCAGCCTGCGCAGGCTCGGCGGTTCCCGCACCGCGGCCCGCCTCGGCGGCAAGACGCTGCTGTGGTTCGCGATCACGTCCCTCGTCGCGGTGCTCATCGGCCTCGCCATCGGCATCGTCTTCAAGCCCGGCAGCGGTGTGCAGGTCACGCCGTCCGAGTCGGCGCTGAACAAGCTCGCCACCCGCGACACCGGCTCGTGGAGCGCGTTCTTCGACAGCCTGGTGCCGTCGAACCTGTTCAGCGCGTTCACCGAGGGCCGCGTGCTCCAGGTGGTGTTCATCTCGCTGCTGATCGGCTTCGCCGCGTACGCGATCGGCGAGCGCGCCGCCCCGTTCGTCGCGCTGACCCGCTCGGCGTTCGACCTGGTCCAGAAGGTCGTCGGCTGGATCATCCTGCTGGCCCCGCTCGGCGTGTTCGGCCTGATCGGCTCGGCGTTCGCGACCTACGGCAACAGCTTCGTGAAGCCGCTGTTCTCGCTGATCGCCGCGGTCTACGCGGGCGCGCTGCTGGTGCTGTTCGTGGTGTACCCGCTGCTGCTGAAGTTCGTCGGCGGGGTCAGCCCGGTGACGTTCTTCGCCAAGGCGTGGACGGCGATCCAGTTCGCGTTCGTGTCCCGCTCGTCGGGCGCCACGCTGCCGCTGAGCAGGCAGACCGCCGCGAACCTCGGCGTCGACGCCGACTACGCGAGCTTCGCCGTGCCGCTGGGCACGACGACCAAGATGGACGGGTGCGCCGCGGTGTACCCGGCCGTCGCGACGATCTTCATCGCCAACCTGTTCGGCATCCAGCTCGGCGTCGGCCAGTACCTGCTGATCATCGCCGTCGCCGTGTTCGGCGCCATCGCCACGGCGGGCACGACCGGCTGGTTCACCATGCTCACGCTGACCCTCGGCGCGGTGAACCTGCCGCCGGAGGTCATCGCGACCGGTGTCGCCGTGGTCTACGCGATCGACCCGATCCTGGACATGGTCCGCACCGCGACGAACGTGGCCGGGCAGATCACCGTCCCGGTGCTGGTCGCGCGCGGCGAGGGCCTGATCGACGACGAGGTGCTCAACGCCCCGAGCGCCCCGCCGCTGCTCGACGGCCCCGAGCCCGCTCGCGAGCCCGTCCCGGCCTGACCACGGGTCAGGCCACGCACGACCGGAGGTCGGCGGCCGCTGGTGCGACCGTCGGCCATCCGGGCAGGTCTTCGAGGGCGTTCACGGCGGCGGTGCAGCCGAGGAGCGGCTTGCCCGCGGTGAACGAGAACACCTGCGCGTAGGACTTCCCGCAGCCCGTCGGGTCGCACGGGCGCTGCACGGCGACGACGTCGGCGACCCGGTCGCCGTCGGCGTCGTGCAGCGCCAGGTAGCCGCCGGTCGCCAGGTAGCGCGCCTGGGCCCTGGTCCACCCGCCCGCGCGGCCGACCAGCACCTCGCCCAGCAGCTCCTCACCGGCCTTCCCGCGCACGAGGCACACGCTGACCTGGGCGGACACGCACTCCAGCGACTGCGCGTCGATCTGGCCGCCGGACTCCACGACGGTCGACTCGAAGACGGTCGTGCCCGCCGGACCGGTCACCTTGACCCGGCCGCCGCCCTCGCCGACCAGCACCTCCACCACGTCCTCGCCGACGGTCGACGCGTCCACCGGGCGGCACGGGGTCGTGCCGCAGCGCAGGCCCGCGTCGGCCGAGGAGGACTCGTCGGCACGCGGTTCCGGCGCCGACGGGGGCCTCAGCGCGTAGGCCGTCACCAGGCAGCCGACGATGACCAGCACCGCCGCACCGGCCGCGAACAGCACCGTCTTGGGCGCCTCGGTCACGTGTCCCTCCGCGGAGCGTCCGAATGGAGGAGGATTCCCCTGGAAAGTGAGCATGCTCTCGGTCACGAGGTTACTGGTGGGTCACTAAGCTGCTGGTTGTTCCCCGAGTCGTCGTCGCCTGGGAGGTAGGACGTGGTGGCACTGCGCAAGGTCCTCGTCGCGAACCGCGGTGAGATCGCCGTCCGGGTCATCCGCGCGTGCCGAGACGCCGGCCTCTCCAGCGTGGCGGTCTACGCCGACCCGGACCGGGACGCGCCGTTCGCGCGCCTGGCGGACGAGGCGTTCGCCCTCAACGGCGGCACGTCCGGTGAGACGTACCTGTCGGTCGACAAGCTCCTGGACGTCGCCAAGCGGGCCGAGGCCGACGCCGTGCACCCCGGCTACGGGTTCCTCTCGGAGAACGCGGACTTCGCCCAGGCCGTCATCGACGCCGGGCTGACCTGGATCGGGCCGAGCCCGCAGGCCATCCGCGACCTCGGCGACAAGGTGACCGCCCGGCACATCGCGACCCGCGCCGGCGCGCCGCTCGTGCCCGGCACGAACGACCCGGTCGGCGGGCCGGACGAGATCATCGCCTTCGCCGAGCAGCACGGCCTGCCGGTGGCCATCAAGGCCGCGTTCGGCGGCGGCGGGCGCGGCCTGAAGGTCGCCCGCACGATGGAGGAGATCCCCGAGCTGTTCGACAGCGCGGTGCGCGAGGCCGTCTCGGCGTTCGGCCGCGGCGAGTGCTTCGTGGAGCGCTACCTGGACAAGCCTCGCCACGTCGAGGCGCAGGTGCTCGCCGACCAGCACGGCAACGTGGTCGTCGTCGGCACCCGCGACTGCTCGTTGCAGAGGCGGCACCAGAAGCTGGTCGAGGAGGCCCCGGCGCCGTTCCTGACCGACGAGCAGCGCGCGGCGATCCACAGCTCGGCGCGGGCCATCTGCGAGGAAGCGGGCTACTACGGCGCGGGCACGGTCGAGTACCTGGTGGCGCTGGACGGCACGATCTCGTTCCTGGAGGTCAACACGCGCCTCCAGGTCGAGCACCCGGTCAGCGAGGAGACCTCCGGGCTCGACCTCGTGCGCGAGCAGTTCCGGATCGCCGCGGGCGAGGAGCTGCGCTTCACCGAGGACCCGGCGCCGCGCGGGCACTCCATCGAGTTCCGGATCAACGGCGAGGACGCCGGTCGCGGCTTCCTGCCCGCCCCCGGCACGGTGACCCTGTTCAGCGCCCCGTCCGGCCCCGGTGTGCGGGTGGACGCGGGTGTGGAGAGCGGCAGCGTCATCGGCGGGCAGTTCGACTCGCTGCTGGCCAAGCTGATCGTCACGGGCGAGACCCGCGAGCAGGCGATCGAGCGGGCGCGGCGGGCGCTGGACGAGATGGTCGTGGACGGCATGGCGACCGTGCTGCCGTTCCACCGGGTCATCGTGCGCGACCCGGCGTTCACGGCCGAGGACGGCTTCACCGTCCACACGCGCTGGATCGAGACGGAGTTCGACAACCGGATCGAGCCGTTCGCGAACCCCGCCGAGGCGGGCGAGGACGAGCCGCGGCAGACCGTGGTCGTGGAGGTCGGCGGCAGGCGGCTGGAGGTCTCGCTGCCCGGCGACCTCGCGCTCGGCGGGGGCGGCGGCGCGGGCGGTGGCCGGTCGGCCGCGAAGGCCAAGCCCCGCAAGCGCTCCGGCGGTTCGGGCGCGGCGGCGTCCGGTGACGCGGTGGCCGCCCCGATGCAGGGCACGATCGTCAAGGTGGCCGTCGAGGAGGGCCAGGTCGTCGAGGCGGGCGAGCTGATCGTCGTCCTGGAGGCCATGAAGATGGAGAACCCGGTGACGGCCCACAAGGCGGGCACGGTGACCGGTCTCTCGGCCGCGCCCGGCTCCCCCGTCACGCAGGGGACCGTGCTCTGCGAACTGAAGGACTAGGTTCGACGGTGTGAGCGAGTCCGACATCCGCATCGGTGACGCCGAGCGCGAAGAAGCACTCAGGGCGCTCGGCGAGCACATGAGCGCCGGTCGGCTCGAACTGGACGAGTACGGCGACCGCTCCGCGCTCGTCACGACCGCCAAGACCCGCGGTGACCTGCTCGCGCTGTTCGCCGACCTGCCCCTGCCGCACCCGGGGTTCGGGCAGGTCCCGCTCTCGGAGCCGGTGTCGGGGCCGGTGCTCCCCCGGTCGACGGGGTCACCCCTGGGCCACCGGCTGCTGCGCGTCGCCGTGCCGCTGGCGGGGCTGCTCGCCGTCGCCCTGTTCTTCATCGTCCGGAACCCGTTCGTCTTCCTGGTGATCCCCGTGATCGCGGTCCTCGTGGGCAGCGCGCTCGGCGACGACGGCAGGCGCGACCGCGGGCGGCGGCGCTGACCACCCCGACCCTGCTGCTGCTCGACCTCGACGGCGTGCTGCGGCGCTTCCCGCCCGACGCCCCCGTCGAGGACGCCCACGGCCTGCCGCGCGGCGCGCTGGCCCGTGCGGGCTTCGCCCCGGACCTGATCACCCCCGCGCTGGTCGGCGCCGTGCCGGACGAGGTGTGGCGGGCGTCCGTCGTGGACCGCCTCGCCGCACCCGGCGCCGCCGCGGCCGTGGCCGCGTGGTCGCGGCCGGGCGAGGTCGTCACCGAGGCGCTCGCCCTGGTGCGCCGGGCGCGGACGCGCTGCCGCGTGGCGCTGCTGACCAACGCCACCAGCAGGCTGCCGGACGACCTGCGGCTGCTCGGCCTCGACCGCGAGGTGGACGCCGTCGTGTCGTCGGCGCGGATCGGCGTGGCGAAGCCGTCGCCCGAGGCGTTCCGGCGCGCGCTGCGGGTGCTCCAGCACTCGCCGGGCGGCACGGTGTTCTGCGACGACAAGGAGGAGAACGCCGCGGGTGCCCGGTCCATCGGCATCGACGGCGTGCACACCCCCACGACGGCCGCGCTGCGCGAGGCCCTGGTCGCGCGGGGTCTGCTGGACGGCTCGCCCGAGGTCGAACCGAGGGCGGTGGCCGACGAGGTGCTGCTGGTGCTGCCCGAGCGCGAGGCCGCGGAACGGCTCGCCGGGGAGCTGGCCGGGGCGGGCTGGGCGCCCGCCGCCGTGCACCGGGAACTGCTGGCGGGCGAGGACGACGCCGAAGCGGCCGACTGGGTCGTGGAACTCCTGACCGCGCCGGACGGCCGTCCCGCGGGGTCGCGGCGCGACTGGCTCGACGCGCTCGCCGAGGAGCACGACGGCTTCACCAGCGACAACGGTTAGAGTGCCCCCGTGGAGCCGGTCGAGATCAACGCGGGCGAGTACTACCTGCGGCAGCTGCGCGCGGACGACCGGATCGACGACGGCGCGGCGCTGGTGGCGGCGTTCGCCGACCCGGAGATCCGCCGCTGGCAGGGCGGCCTGCTCGTGGCGGACGCGGCGGGCGCGCGGAAGTACGTGGAGTTCCGCGCCTGGCAGTGGGAGAGCGACCAGCGCTACTCGTGGGCGGTGTGCGACCAGCTCCTGGGCCACCCGGTCGGCGAGGTCGCGCTGAAGGACGTCGACCCGCACAACGGGTCGGCCGAGCTGGTCTGCTGGACCGCCGCCGAGCACCGGGGGCGCGGGATCGCCGTGCACGCGGCCACGGCCGTGACCGGGTTCGGCTTCGGCTTCGTCGACCTGCACCGGATCAGCTACCGCCAGGCCGTGGGAAACACTTCATCACAACGGGTGGCCGAGAAGGCGGGTTTCACCCTGGAGGGTCGGCTGCGCGGCGCGCAACTGGTCGACGGGGAGCACCACGACCTCCAGATCTGGTCGAAGCTCGCCACCGACTAGTCACCCCGCAGCAGCGGAACTGTCGTGCCCCGGTACTACGGTAAACGCCCATGCGGCGTCTCCTGCTGATCGCGCTCGCCCTACCTGCACTGATACTCGCCGGCTGCTCGGCGCAGCCCCACCCGACCGCGGACCACGGGTCCTCCTCCGCCACCCCGACCGAACCCGCGACGACGACCACCACCACCGTCTCGCAGCTGCCGAGGCCGAGGGAGGTCAAGCTCGACGGGCTCGACCCGTGCACCGTCCTCAGCGAGGAGCAGCGGGCCCAGCTCAGCCTCGACCACGCGCCCAACGCCTACGTCGACTCCACCTTCGGGGAGTCGAAGGTGTGTTCCTTCCGGAGTGGCATCAGTGGGAACGTGATGCGCCTCGCGCTCGTCACAGTCGAGGGCGTCGGGGTGTGGCTCTCCGAGAACGCGCAGGTGGAGCCGGAGTTCACGACCATCGGCGGGTTCCCGGCGATGATCATCCGAACGCCGGGGATCGAGGACGTGTGCAACGTGGAGGTGGACGTGGCCGAGGGGCAGTTCCTGGACGTGATGTTCCGGGACGGCGGCAACGAGGAGAAGGCCACCCAGGACACGCTCTGCGCGGGCGCCCAGCGCGCCGCGGAGGCCGCGTTGAGCGGTTTGCTCGAACAGCGCTGACCCACTCGGGGGGATGTCGGTTCAGCCCCTCCCTGGTGGTCCACCCGCATGGCTAGAGTGTCGACCGAGAACGACGTTACGCAGGAGGCCGGGATGCCGTCCGAGGTTAGTGGTGCCGACGTCGAGGCGTTCCTGACTACCCACACGCTCACCGTGGAGCCAGGAGCGATCCCCAGTCTCCGCAGCGCCTTCGCGAACGCGCTGACGAAACTGGACCAGCAGATCGAGCTCGCGGTCACCGAGGTCAGGGTCCGCCCCTGGGCAGGCGACGGCGTGAGCGTGGAAGCCGCGGAGAAGTTCAACGAGCGCGCCTTCGAGTCAGGGGACTCGGCGCTGGGCGCGCTGACGAGCTACCAGCGGCAGCTCAAGTCCGCGATGGACGCCCTGGACCTGGTCGAACAGCAGTACCTGGCGATGGACGACGACGCAACCGGCTTGATGAAGCAGAGCGGCTGCTGAGACCGCACGAGAACGGCCGGTCGCGAAGCGAGGGGAAATCTTCATGCCCGACGGACACCGCTGGAACGGTTACAGCCACGAGGAGCTCTACAAGCAGATCAACTCGGGGCCGGGACCGAAGGCGTCGCACGCGTCGATGGAACGCTGGCAGGGCGTTTCGGCAGCCCTCGTGGAGATCAACGACGAGCTGCTCCGAGGCGTCGCGAACTCCGGCGCGACCTGGGAGGGCAAGGCCGCCGACAAGGCGCGCTCAGGCCTGAACCCGCTCGCCGCCTGGGCCGACGACGCCCGCACCGGCGCCGACGTGATGCGCGTCTCCGCCGAGATGCAGGCCGACTTCATCAGCAAGGCCCGCTCCGACATGCCCGCGCCCGTGCCGGTCACGGCCGAGGACCCCGGCAAGCTCCTCAGCGCGCTCACCCACCTCGTCGGAGGTCAGACCGACTACGAGGTGCAGGAGAAGGCGCACAGCGCCGCCGAGCAGCGCGCGCGTGAGGTCATGGCGACCTACGCGTCCAGCACGACCACGAACACCAGCACGCTCGGCCAGTTCCACCAGCCGCCGCAGCTCGTGATCAACGCCTCGCAGTCCTCGCTGGGTGCCACGCACGGCATCAGCGGCACGGGCGGCGAGTACGGCGTGGTCACCGGCCGCGGCGGCGGCGGTTCGCGCGGAGGCCGCGGCCGGGGCGGCGGCCGTCCGGTCCACTCCACCACGGGTCCGGCGGGCAGCGGCACCCGCACGTCGGGCGCGACCACCACGCCCTCGGCCCCCACCACCGGCACCACCCGCACCCCCACCGGCGTCGTCTCGACCGGCGTGGTCGGCGGCCCCGGCCCCGGCGGCGGTGGCGTGATCGGCGGCCGGATCAGCTCCAAGCCGCGCAAGGAGGAGACCAGGTCGGCCTCCGCAGAGGACGCGAACGCGGACCGCGCGGCAGGCCAGGCGGGTGGCGCGGGCAAGCAGTCGGGCGTGACCGTGATCAGCGGCTCCGAGTTCGCACCCGTCGCCACCCCGACCGCCCAGCACGGCGTGGCGGGCGGCGCGGGCGGGGCCGCGGGCGGCGCGGCGGGCTCGACGGCGCCGGACAACGACACCGTGCACCGCAGGTCGACGCCGATGGTGCCCGCGCAGAGCTCGTTCGACCCGTTCGGCAACGTCGGCGCCGCACGAGCCGACGACGAGGAGGACGGCGAGCACAACGCCGCCGACTACCTGCGCGAGACCGACGACATCTACGGGATCGGCGGGATGATCTCGCCACCGGTGATCGGGGAGAACCAGAGCAGTTGATGACGACGTTCGGAGTGGACCTCGGCACGAACGACCTGCGGGAACCGGTCACCATCTCGGCGCTGGAGTTCGACGTGCTCTGGGAGCACCTCCGCCTGGAGATGATGCCGCTCGTGCTGAAGGTGCCGTCACCGGGCAAGACCCACGCCGAACGCGCCGAGCTGGAACGCACGGTGTGGGCGGGCCTGGAGCGCCGGGGCCTCGGCAAACCGGTCTCCCTGGACCCCGCGCTGGAGGACCTGCTGCACCTGCTCAACCGCCCGCAGACCGAAGTGGACGGCCGCCTCTGGCTGGGCCGCAGCGTCCGCGTGCTGGCAGCCGCCAAGGGCCAGGCGGGCGTGCTGGCGGTGCTGGACGGCGACAACCTCACCCTGCGCGCGGCCTCGGGCGAAAGCCTGCCGCGAGAAGCCCTGTCGGTACTGCCACCGGCCCCAGCAGGCCCTGGCCACTCGATCACCCTGCCCAGCGCCGACCTGGACGCGGCAGCGGCGGCGGCGAGCACCCCGGAACAACTGGAAAACGCCCTGAACGCCCGAGGCGTGCGCAGGGACGACGCCCACACGCTCGCCGAGATGATGCGCGAAGCCGGGAACCGAGGCCAGTTCGGCGCGGCGACCAGGGACAAGTGGGGCAAACGCCGAAGGCCGGAACGGGTGGTCGCGTTCTACGACACGCCGGAGGGCAGGTACGTGCAGATGCGCCGAGCCGCCCCCGGCCAGCAACCGTGGAGCACGGTCTCACCGGTAGACCACCGCAGACTGGACCACCACCTGTCAGAACTACAGGCAGAGAGCCGCAACGACCGCGACAGGGGCTGAGGCACGGTTGGCCCTGGGCTTCGCGGGCGGGCCGCCGAGTAGCCGGCGGTGGCAGCGTTGCAGCTCGGACCGGACGAGCCAGTAAGCAGGCCAGCCGGGGCTGGCGGGGCTGGCGGGGCTGGCGGACTAGCCAGGACCAGCGGGACTCACGGGACCGACGGACGAGCCGGGACCTGCGGACCAGCGGGACTCACGGGACTCACGAACTGACTCACGGGACCAGCGGACCAGCGAGCACGTTCCCACCACCACCGACGAACAAGCGGCGGCTCGCCCAGCCCCGTGACCAACAGCAGCTCACCGGCCCCCGGCCCAATCCCACCCCGTGACCGACCGCACCCCACCGGGCCCCCCGGCCCCAACTCCACACCCACCCAAGCTCACAGCCCTTCAAACCCTTCCCCCACCCCAGCCGCCCCGATCTCCCCCACAGTCATGGCTCGTTCCGGTTGTCAAGGCATCTTTCCCGCCTTGACAACCGGAACGAGCCATCGACACGATCGGGAATCGGGGGGGTCGAGCTCAGGACCCGATCCCCCGACAGGGCTTCGTCCGCAGGTCCGACACGTAGTCGTCAGGCGCCCCAGCGGCCTCAGCCGCGTCAGCCACCACCCCGAGGTAGCGCGCCGAGGGCAGCCCCCCTTCGTACGCGTCCAACACGTACAGCCAGGCGACGACCGACCCCTCCAACGTCTGCACCCGCAGCCGGATCTTCTTGTACAGACCCAGCGCCCCCTCCCACCGGTCCAACCGCGACTCGTCCCGCGGTGACACGTCGTAGAGGACGGCGAAGGTCTGGGAGTCGGGGTCCTCGACGATGGTGGCGAGCGCGCCCTCCCAGCCGAGGTCCTCGCCACCGAACGACAGACGCCAACCAGCGAGCCAGCCAGTCCCCGCCATCGGGGAGTAGGGGGCTCGCTCCATCATCTGGTTCGGATCCATGTTCGACCCGTACGCGGCATAGAGCGGCACGACCGACAGCCTAGCGACACGGCGATCACCTTGAGGAACACAAGACCGGACGACACGGACAACGACCCGACCGCGTACGGTTGTGCGCGGCCGTTGCCGCTGTCTGAGGAGGATCTCGCGTGACCCGCATCGTCATCATGGGCGGCGGCCCCGCAGGCTATGAAGCCGCTCTTGTCGCAGCTCAGCACGGGGCCGAAGTCACGGTCGTGGAGAGCGACGGCGTCGGTGGCGCCTGCGTGCTCTACGACTGCGTTCCCTCCAAGACGTTCATCGCCTCCGCGGGCGGTCGCAGCGCCTTCCGCAACGCCGGTGAGCTGGGCATTCACACCGACGACAACGCCGCGGAGGTCGATCTCCCGGTTGTACACGGTCGGGTGAAGGGCCTTGCGCTCGCGCAGTCCGCCGACATCCGGGCGCGGCTCCAGCGCGAGGGTGTCCGGATCGTCAACGGCACGGCGAAGTTCTGCGACGACACGCGCGGGCTGGCGCAGCACCGGGTCGTGGTCGACTCGAACGGCGAGACCGAGACGCTGTCGGCCGACGTGGTGTTGATCGCCACAGGTGCGACCCCGCGCGTGTTGCCCGGCGCCGAGCCGGACGGCAAGCGCGTCCTGGACTGGCGGCAGATCTACGACCTCCCCGAACTCCCCGAGCACCTGGCCGTCATCGGCTCCGGTGTCACGGGTGTCGAGTTCGCCTCCGCCTACACCGAGCTGGGTGTCAAGGTCACGATGGTGTCCAGCCGCGACCGCGTGCTCCCGCACGAGGACGCGGACGCCGCCGCGGTGCTGGAGGACGTGTTCGCCGAGCGCGGCACGACCGTGGTGAAGCACGCGCGGGCGGACAGGGTGGAGAACGTCGGCGACGGCGTCAAGATCCACCTGGAGGACGGCCGCGTGATCGAGGCCAGCCACGCCCTGATGGCGGTCGGCTCGATCCCGAACACCACCGACATCGGCCTGGACAAGATCGGCATCGAGCTGGGTCGCGGCGGCTACATCCCGGTCGACCGGGTGTCGCGCACGAACGTGTCCGGCGTCTACGCGGCGGGCGACTGCACCGGCCTGATGCTGCTCGCGTCGGTCGCGGCCATGCAGGGCCGCATCGCGATGTGGCACGCGCTGGGCGAGGGCGTCAGCCCGATCAAGCTCAAGACGGTCGCGGCGAACGTGTTCACCAACCCGGAGATCGCGAACGTCGGCATCAGCCAGCACGCGATCGACTCCGGCAAGGTCCCGGCCCGCACGATCATGCTCCCCCTGGCGACGAACCCGCGCGCCAAGATGGAGGGCCTGCGCCGCGGCTTCGTGAAGCTGTTCTGCCGCCCGGCGACCGGTGTGGTGATCGGCGGCGTCGTCGTGGCCCCGAACGCGAGCGAGCTGATCCTGCCGATCGCCCTCTCCGTGCAGAACCAGCTCACCGTCGAGGACCTGGCCACCACGTTCTCGGTGTACCCGTCGCTCTCGGGCTCCATCACGGAATCCGGCCGCCAGCTGATGCGGCACGACGACCTGGACTAGGAACGACGAAGAGGGCCCGTCCTCGCTTCGAGGACGGGCCCTCTTCACACATCACTCGTCCTTGTCGACCCAGTCCAGCGTCCGGCTCACGGCCTTCTTCCAGTTCTTGTACTCACTGGCCCGCTGCGACTCGTCCATCGACGGGTCCCACTGCTTGTCCTGCGCCCAGTTCTCGCGGATGTCGTCCTCGCCCTTCCAGAACCCGACCGCGAGCCCGGCCGCGTACGCCGCACCCAGCGCCGTGGTCTCCGCGACGACCGGCCGGATCACCGGCACGCCGAGGATGTCGGCCTGGAACTGCATCAGCAGCTCGTTGACGACCATGCCGCCGTCGACCTTCAACGACGTCAGCTCCACGCCCGAGTCGGCGTTCATGGCGTCGATGACCTCGCGGGACTGGAACGCCGTGGCCTCCAGGACCGCGCGGGCCAGGTGGCCCTTGTTGACGTACCGGGTGAGGCCGACGATCGCGCCGCGCGCGTCGGACCGCCAGTACGGCGCGAACAGGCCCGAGAACGCGGGCACGAAGTACGCGCCGCCGTTGTCCTCGACGGTCCGCGCGTGCTCCTCGATCTCGGCGGCCGAGCCGATCATGCCGAGGTTGTCGCGCAGCCACTGCACCAGCGAGCCGGTGACCGCGATGGAGCCCTCCAGGGCGTACACCGTGGCGTTGTCGCCGATCTTGTAGCAGACCGTGGTCAGCAGGCCGTTGTTGCTGAGCACCTTCTCCGTGCCCGTGTTGAGCAGCACGAAGTTGCCGGTGCCGTAGGTGTTCTTCGCCTCACCGGGCGACAGGCAGGCCTGGCCGAACGTCGCGGCCTGCTGGTCGCCGAGGATGCCCGCGATCGGCAGCCCGGCCAGGGCACCGCGCTCGCGGACCTGCCCGTAGACCTCGGACGACGACTTGATCTCCGGCAGCATCGACACCGGGATCTTCATGTCGGCCGCGATGGACTCGTCCCAGGTCAACGTGTCCAGGTCCATCAGCAGCGTGCGGGAGGCGTTCGTCGGGTCGGTGACGTGCACCCCGCCGTCGGCACCGCCGGTCATGTTCCACAGCACCCACGTGTCCATGTTGCCGAACAGCAGGTCACCGGCTTCGGCCTTGGCGCGGGCGCCGTCGACGTTGTCCAGGATCCAGCGGACCTTCGGGCCGGAGAAGTAGGTCGCCAGCGGCAGACCGGTCTTCTCGCGGTACCGCTCCTGCCCACCGCCCAGGGCCTCCAGCTCCTGGCAGATCTTGTCCGTGCGCGTGTCCTGCCAGACGATCGCGTTGTAGACGGGCTTGCCGGTGGTCCTGTCCCACACCACCGCGGTCTCGCGCTGGTTGGTGATGCCGACCGCGACGATGTCCGCGGTGGTCAGGTCGGCCTTGGCGAGCGCTCCCGCGGCGACCTGGCGGGTGTTCGTCCAGATCTCCTCCGGGTCGTGCTCGACCCAGCCCGCCTTCGGGAAGATCTGCTCGTGCTCCTTCTGGTCGACCGAGACGACCCGACCGGAGTGGTCGAAGATCATGCACCTGGTCGAGGTGGTGCCCTGGTCGATCGCGGCCACGTACTGGGTCATGCGAGGTGTCCTCTCATCTTCAGACCGGGAGTACCAGGTAGAGCAGGGCCGCCAGCGCGCCGCCGACGAGCGGGCCGACGACCGGGATCCAGGAGTAGCCCCAGTCCGGGTCGGCCTTGCCCCTGATGGGCATCAGGAACGCGTAGGCGATGCGGGGCCCCAGGTCGCGGGCCGGGTTGATGGCGTACCCGGTCGGACCGCCGAGCGAGGTGCCGATCACCAGGACGACGAACGCGACACCGGCGTAGCCGAGCGCGGAGTTGCCCAGCTGGGGCAGCCCGCCCTCGGCCATCTTCGCGCCGGGGCTGAGCAGGATCCACGCGACCAGGACGAACGTGCCGATGATCTCCGTCACGAGGTTCCACGGCGTGTTCCGGATCTGCGGCGCGGTGGAGAAGATCCCCAGCGTGCCGCCCGGTTCGTCGTGCGCGTCGAACTGGAGCTTGTAGGTGGCCCAGGTGAGCATGGCGCCGATGACGGCGCCGACCATCTGGCCCGCGAAGTAGAAGGGGACGTCACCCCAGTCGGTCTTGTCGCTGATCGCCAGACCGAGGGTGACCGCCGGGTTGAGGTGCGCGCCGCTCTGGGCGGCGACGCTCGCACCCGTGAAGACGGCGAACGCCCAACCGACGTTGATGAACAGGGTGCCCGCGCCGTTGCCGTTGGTGTTGCGGAGCACGTGGTTTGCGACGACAGCGGTACCGAGCAAGATCAATATCGCGGTGCCGAGGGTTTCCCAGACGAAGATCGAACCTGCACTCACTCGCCAGCCTCCTCGCCGTGTGGCGGACAGGGCGGGGAGGCGCGTCCGAGCTCGGGTTCGGCCGCGCTGCCACCCCGTGGTGCGACCAGACGCTAACCGCAGAACTGAGCGGTTGTCTATGGCCCGGTCGTCAGTTCAGACCGTTCCGTGGCCGTTCTCTCCTGGTCAGCACATCACAAACCGTTAGAGCGCGCCAACGCGAAGCCCACGATCCCCGAATGTCCGTACCTACGGGTAACGTGCGAGTTGTCAACAGCAGGTCAGCGCAGGGAGGCGTCTGTCGTGGCCACGCGCAAGCCCCGAACAGCAGCGGTGCACGAGCAAACCGAGACCGAGGTCGAGGCGGCCGTCACCGGTCGCATGGGGCCTCTGGAACGCGAGGAGTCCTGGCGACGGCTGGAGACCGAGACCTTCGACGTCGTCATCGTCGGCGGCGGTGTGGTCGGGGTCGGCGCGGCGCTGGACGCGGCGACGCGCGGCCTGCGGGTGGCCCTCGTCGAGGCCCGCGACCTGGCCTCCGGCACGTCGAGCCGGTCGAGCAAGCTGTTCCACGGCGGTCTCCGCTACCTCGAACAGCTGGAGTTCGGCCTCGTCCGCGAAGCCCTTCGGGAACGCGAACTGATGCTGAACCGGATCGCCCCCCACCTGGTGAAGCCGGTCTCGTTCCTCTACCCGCTGACCAAGCGGGTCTGGGAGCGGCCGTACACGGCGGCGGGCCTGTTCCTCTACGACTCCATGGGCGGCGGGCGGTCCGTCCCCGGCCAGAAGCACCTGACCAAGGCGGGCGCACTGCGCATGGTGCCCGCGCTGAAGCGGGACGCGCTGATCGGCGGCATCCGCTACTTCGACGCGCAGGCCGACGACGCCCGCCACACCATGATGGTCGGCCGCACCGCCGCGCACTACGGTGCCGTCGTGCGGACGTCCACGCAGGTCGTCGACTTCCTCCGCGAGGCGGACCGGGTGTCGGGCGTGCGGGTCCGCGACGTCGAGGACGGCCGCGAGACCGACGTCCGGGCGCACGCCGTGATCAACGCCACGGGCGTGTGGACCGACGAGCTCCAGCGGCTCTCGGGCAGCAGGGGCCGGTTCCGCGTGCGCGCCAGCAAGGGCGTGCACATCGTGGTCGCGCGCGACCGGATCGTGTCGGAGTCCGGCATGATCCTGCGCACCGAGAAGTCCGTCCTGTTCGTCATCCCGTGGCGCAACCACTGGATCGTCGGCACCACCGACACGGACTGGAACCTCGACCTCGCGCACCCCGCCGCCACCCGCGCGGACATCGACTACATCCTCGAACACGTGAACTCGGTCCTCGCGACCCCGCTGACGCACGACGACATCGAAGGCGTCTACGCCGGTCTCCGGCCGCTGCTCGCGGGTGAGAACGAGTCCACGTCGAAGCTGTCCCGCGAACACGCCGTGGCCCGCGTCTCCCCCGGCCTCGTCGCCATCGCGGGCGGCAAGTACACGACGTACCGGGTGATGGGCGCCGACGCGATCGACGCCGCGTCGGTGGACGTGCCCGGCCGCATCCAACCGTCCATCACGGACAAGGTGCCGCTGGTCGGCGCGGACGGCTACCACGCGCTGGTCAACCAGGCCGACCAGCTGGCCACCCGCTACGGCCTGCACCCGTACCGCGTGCGGCACCTGCTCGACCGCTACGGCTCGCTGGTGCACGAGGTGCTCGGCCTGTCCCGCGACCACCCCGAGCTGCTCAAGCCGATCCCCGGTTCGCCGGACTACCTCCAGGTCGAGGCGTACTACGCCGTGAGCCACGAGGGCGCCCTGCACCTGGAGGACGTGCTCACCCGGCGCACCCGGATCTCGATCGAGTACCCGCACCGCGGTGTGGAGAGCGCCGAGCCGGTCGCCCGGCTCATCGCCGAGGTGCTCGGCTGGGACGAGGAGCGGATCAAGCGGGAGGTCGAGGTCTACAACTCGCGGGTCGAGGCGGAGCGCGAGTCGCAGACCCAGGCCAACGACGAGTCGGCGGACGGCGTCCGCGCGGCGGCTCCGGAAGCCCGTCCGCAGCTGATCGAGCCCGTCTCCTGATCCGCGGATGAGTTCCCCGCACGACTGGCAGGTGTCGTTCGGCCACGGCGTCGCGTCCGGCGACCCGTGGCCGGACGGCGTTCTGCTGTGGACACGGGTGACGACCACCCTGCCCGTCGTGAGCGTCACGTGGGAGCTGTCCCGCACCCTGTCGTTCGAACGCCCCATGACGGCGGGCATGGCGCTGGCGACGGCCGAACGCGACCACACGGTCAAGGTCCCGGTCACCGGCCTGCGCCCGAGGACGGCGTACTACTACCGCTTCCGCATCGGCAACGTCGTCTCGGAAACGGGCCGCACGACCACCGCCCCGCACGACGAGTGCGACATGCTGCGCTTCGGCGTCCTCCGCGGCCAGGCCCACGCCCACCTGGCCCAACGCCCGGACCTGGACGCGGTGCTCCAGGTCGGCTCCCTGCCGACGGACAAGCGGATGCTGGCCAGGCACCTGACCAACCCGGACGTCCGCCGCCTGCACGCCACCCACCCGGTGGTCGTCACGGCCGCCGAACACCTCGACTGGCAACCGGTGCGCGACGGCCGCAGGTTCCGCGGCCTGACGTTCGGCCGCCTGGTGGACGTGATCGTCCTGGACCGGCGCACAGGATCAGACCTGCAACAACGCGAGTGGCTCACCGAGGGCGTCCGCGACAGCGACGCGACCTGGAAGCTGATCGCCGCCCGCGAACTGGACGACAACGCGGTAGCGGAAGTGCTGAAGGAAACAGGCGAACCGAACGTGGTGCTGATCTCCGACGCGGCCTGCGAGGAGGACTCGGGCGCCGTGCTGGAGGTAACACGGGCAGAGGTCCGGGTGAACGGCCCAGCAGGCCGCCCGGTACGCGTAAAACCAGCCTCGACCCACTAACACCAGCACCCACCCAGCACAGCCACCAACGGCAGGGCACCGCGGCCGACCAGCCGGCACCAACTGACCGACAGCCACCGGCAGCCACCAGCAGCACGCCGACCAGCAGCTTGCCTGCCAGCAGCTTGCCTGCCAGCAGCTTGCTAACCGGCAGCCATCAGCCGCTTGCCGACCGGCAGCCTGCCGACCAGCAGCCACCGTCAGCTTGCCCACCGGCAGCCACCGTCAGCCTGCCCACCGGCAGCCACCGTCAGCCTGCCCACCGGCAGCCTGCCCACCCACAGCCACCAGCCGATTGCCCACCCACAGCCACACACCGACCCGCGAAGAGGTCGATTTGACTTGGGGATTTGACCCTTGAAATTGATGATCGGGCAGGCGTTCCACCTGCCCGTCAAGCACGATCAAGGGTCAAATGAGGGGCCCCAAGTCAAATCGACCGCCCCCACGAGCCACTCACCAACCAACCCTCGAAGCCCCACCCAGCAAGCCCACCCACCAAGCCGCGCCAAACCTCTAAGCCAACGCGGCCAAAGCGGTGTGCACCATCACCCGAACCCCCACCAGCAGAGCCCGCTCATCCAGGTCGAACGTGGGCTGGTGCAGATCCCGCTGCTTCCCCACCCCGTCCCACACACCCAACCGGGCGAACGACCCCGGCACGTGCTCCAGGTACCACCCGAAGTCCTCCCCGCCGGACGACTGCTCGGTCCCGGCCAGGGCGTCCTCCCCCAGCGCCGCCTCGATCCCGGCCCGGAACAGCAGCGTCGAGTCGCGATCGTTCACCACGGGCGGCACGCCGCGCCGGTGGTGCAGGTCGAACCCGACCCCGGTCGGCGCGAGCAGTGCTCCCACCAGCTCCTTCACCAGCGGCTCCAGCTCGGCCCAGATCTCCCGGTCGCCGGTCCGCAGGGTCCCCCGCAGCACGCCGTCCTGGGGCACCGCGTTGGCCGCCTCACCGGCGTGCACAGCCCCCCACACCAGCACGGTGCCGGACCGGGGGTCGACCCGCCGCGACAGCAGCGACGGCAGTCCGGTGATCACGGTGCCCAGCGCGTTGACCAGGTCGGCCGTCAGGTGCGGCCGGGACGTGTGCCCGCCGGGCGAGGTCAGCCGCAGCTCCAGCAGGTCGCTGGCCGACGTGATGGCCCCGATCCGGGTGCCGACCCGTCCGACCTCCAGGCGGGGGTCGCAGTGCAGGCCGAAGATCCGCTCCACCCCGTCGAGCCCGCCCGCGGCGAGCACGTCGAGCGCCCCACCGGGCATGACCTCCTCGGCGGGTTGGAACACCAGCCGCACCCGGCCGGGCAGCTCGGTCGCCGACGCCAGGGCCAGCGCCGCGCCGAGCAGCACCGTGGTGTGCGCGTCGTGGCCGCACGCGTGCGAGGCACCGTCCACAGAGGAGGTGAAGGGCAGACCGGTGTTCTCCTGCAACGGGAGCGCGTCCATGTCCGCGCGCAGGGCGACGCACCGGGGTCCGCTGCCGATGTCGCAGACCAGACCGGTGCCGCCGGGCAGGATCCTCGGCTTGAGGCCGACCGAGCGCAGCAGGCGGGCGATGAGTTCGGTGGTGGCGAACTCCTTGCGCGACAGTTCCGGGTTGGCGTGGAGGTGCCTGCGCCAGGCGACGACCTCGGCCGCGTTCGCGGTCAGCCAGTCGTCGAGCCACGAGGGGCCGCGCCCCTCTCCGGGATCGTCCACAGGGGCAATGCTCACCCCCTGCCTGCTCAACAGCACGTCGGACTCCTCCCGTGACAGATCGGTCCGCGAATCGACGACGGTCATGCCGTACCTCCGAGAGCTGCGGCACGTTCGGCAGCGGCGGCGAGGAGTCTCGCGCGCTGGTCCGGGTCCGTGGCCGCGGTGATGGTCGTCCATGCCATGGCCAGCGCACCGTCGAGCACGGCCTGGTCGGCGGAAGCCGACGCGCAGGCGTTCGCGAACTCGATCTGGTGGTTCACCGCGTTTCCGCAGTCGATGGCGATGGTCGGGTGGATAGCGGGCAGCACGCGGGTGACGTTGCCCATGTCGGTGCTGCCGATCTTCTCCCGCCGTTCCCGTTCGGGACTCAGCGGGCGCCTCCCCAGCGCGACGGCGGCCTGCCGGTAGGCGTCCGCCAGCCACGGGTCCGGGGTGAGTTCGGCGTAGATCGGCGAGACCTTGACGACCTCATGGGTGCAGCCGGTGGCTACGGCACCGGCGTGGAAGCAGGCCCCGATGCGGTTCTCGAGGCGTTGCAGTGATTCGAGGTCCTCGGCGCGCAGGTCGAACATGGCCGCCGCCTTGGCGGGCACGATGTTCGGCGCGGTGCCGCCGTCGATGACGATGCCGCTCACCATCTGGCCGGGCTCCAGGTGCTGGCGGGCCAGCCCGATCGCCACCTGGGCGACCGTGACCGCGTCCGCCGCGTTCACCCCGAGGTGCGGGGCCGCGGCGGCGTGCGACGACTTGCCGGTGTAGTGCACCTCGACGTCCGTGATCGCGAGGGAACGGGCCGCGATGGCCTCGTAGGGCATGGGGTGGACCATCATGGACAGTGCGACGTCGTCGAACACGCCGCGCTCCAGCATGAGCACCTTGCCGCCGCCCACCTCCTCGGCGGGCGTGCCGATGACCTTCACCGTGACACCGAGCGCGTCCGCGAGGTCACGCAGGGCGAGCGCGGCGCCCGTGCTCGCGGCGGCGATCACGTTGTGGCCGCAGGCGTGGCCGATACCGGGCAGGGCGTCGTACTCGACGCACAGGCCCAGGACCAGGTCACCGTCCCCGTAGGTGGCGGTGAACGCGGTGTCCAGCCGGGCGACACCCCGCTCGACCTCGAAGCCCTCCCCCTCCAGCAGGGAGGCGACCTTCTCGGCGCTCCGGTGCTCCTGGAAGGCGAGCTCGGGCTCGGCGTGGATGCTGCGCGACAGGTCGACCAGCACCGTCGAGTACCGCTCCACGGATGAGCGTGTGCTGATCTTGAAGTCGGTACCCATTTGCTTCCATCCTGCATCACGTCCCGGCGGGGCGATGTCCCCTTCCGGTGATCAACCGACGGCCGGTCACGACGATGCGCCAAACGGCGGCCGGGGTTCGGCCTGACCGATCACTGCCTCGCGATTCTGACCGGACGACCGTATCCCGGATGCCGTTTCCCAGCAGATGGAACGCTTCGGGACTCAGCCCGCGGACTTCTTGCCCTTCCGCCACTTCGCGTACCGGCGCTTGTTGCGCCAGTAGACGAAGGCGAACAGCAGGACCGCGATGCCGCCGATCCAGAGCTTGTTCTTCGTCTCCGCCTTGATCGACGCGTCCGGTTCCTGCTGCGGGTTGAGCTCCGGACCGCTGTTCGACGGCGTGACGACCTCGGTCGGCTGCGCGGCGACGTGCGCGGCCGGGCTCACCGCCGCACCAGCGGGCGCCACCAGTGTGAACGCACCGACCAGCGCGATGAGGAGAGCCACGCACGCACTGGACACTGATCGCCGCATGGTCACCAGGCTAGTCACCCCACGTCCCCGTTACCACCGTCAGTGGTCGTCCGACCGGGTAAGCAATCACCCCCCGTATCCCTCCCTTCACCTTCTAAGAGCCGCGAGCCCTGGTCTGGGTACACGGTGTTCCCAGTGCACCCGAGCCGAGCCTCCGACGCGGGTGAACGGCACCGACGACTTCGGGGTGCCGGAGCGGGGGCGCGCGACCCGACCGGGGGACGCGCCCCGGGGGTGGGGGCGTTCGCGAGTCCCTCGCCGGTCACCGCGCGCCCCTCGCCGGAGCACCCCCGACGACCCGGCCGGGCCACCAGGGGAACCGGTGCCGGGGTGTCCGGCCACCGGTGGTGGGCGTCTGGCCGTTCGACCGCCGGTCATCGGGTGGTGAACGCTTCGAGGATGCGCCCGGCCGCCAGAGTCGCGGTCAACTCCCCCTCGCGGACCTGGCGTTCGAGTTCGGGTGCCAGCGTGCGGACCTCCGGGTGGGAGCGCAGACTGGACAGGAGCTGGTCGCGGACCATCGCCCAGGTCCAGTCGACCTGCTGGCGCTTGCGCCGCTCGGCGAGCTCGCCCGCCTCGGTGAGCGCGGCCCGGTGCTTCTCGACCTGGTCCCACACGTCGTGCAGGCCGGTCCCGGTCAGCGCGCTGCACGTCAGCACGGGCGGGTGCCAGAGCGCACCCGCCGGGCGCAGCAGCCGCAGCGCGCCCGCCAGCTCCCGCGCGGCCTTCTTCGCCTCCTGCTCGTGCTCGCCGTCGGCCTTGTTGACCGCGATCACGTCGGCCAGCTCCAGCACGCCCTTCTTGATGCCCTGGAGCTGGTCGCCGGTGCGGGCGAGGGTGAGGAACAGCGAGCAGTCCGTCATGTTCGCGACGGCCACTTCGGACTGTCCGACGCCGACGGTCTCGACCAGCACGACGTCGTAGCCCGCGGCCTCGACCAGGACGATGGTCTCCCTGGTGGCCTGGGCGACGCCGCCGAGCGTGCCGGACGTCGGCGACGGCCGGATGTAGGCGGCGGGGTCGACCGCCAGCCTGGCCATGCGGGTCTTGTCGCCGAGGATGCTGCCGCCGGTCCGGGTGGACGACGGGTCGACCGCCAGCACCGCGACGCGGTGCCCGGCCGACGTGAGCGCGGTCCCCAGCGCGTCGATGAACGTCGACTTGCCGACGCCGGGCACGCCGGTGATGCCCACGCGGTGCGCGCCGCCCGCGTGCAGCAGCAGCTCGACCAGCAGCTCCTGCGCCGCCGCGCGGTGGTCGGCCCGCGTGGACTCGACCAGCGTGATCGCGCGGGCCAGCGTGCCGCGGTCACCGGCGAGCACGCCCTTCGCGTACGCGCCGACGTCGACCGCCCTAGGCATGGCCGAGCTGGGCCGACAGCTTGCCCAGCAGGTCGCCCGCCGCGTCCGCGATCACCGTGCCCGGCGGGAAGATGGCCGCCGCGCCCGCCTCGCGGAGCGCGTCGAAGTCCTGCGGCGGGATCACGCCGCCGACCACGATCATGATGTCGTCGCGGCCCAGCTCCGCCAGCTCGTCGCGCAGCGCGGGCACCAGCGTGAGGTGCCCCGCGGCCAGCGACGACACGCCGACGACGTGCACGTCCGCCTCGACGGCCTGCCTGGCGACCTCGCCGGGGGTCTGGAACAGCGGGCCGACGTCGACGTCGAAGCCGAGGTCGGCGAACGCCGTGGCGATCACCTTCTGGCCGCGGTCGTGCCCGTCCTGGCCCATCTTCGCGACCAGGATGCGGGGACGGCGCCCCTCGGCCTCGGCGAACTCCTCGACCACGGCACGAGTGGCGTCCACGTTGGACACTGAGCCCGACTCCTCCCGGTACACCCCGGAGATGGTGCGGATCTGCGCCGAGTGGCGGCCCCAGACCTTGCCGAGCGCCTCGGAGATCTCGCCGACCGTGGCCTTCGCCCGCGCCGCCTCGATCGCCAGCGCGAACAGGTTCCCGTCACCGTCGGCGGCCCTCGTCAGCGCGTCCAGCGCCGACTCGACCGCGCCGGGGTCGCGTTCCTCGCGCAGCCGCCGCAGCTTCTCCAGCTGCTGCGCCCGCACGCCCGCGTTGTCGACCTTGAGCACGTCGATCTTCTCGTCGAACTCGACCTGGTACTTGTTCACGCCGATCACCGGCTGCCGCCCGGAGTCGATCCGCGCCTGGGTGCGGGCGGCGGCCTCCTCGATGCGCAGCTTCGGGATGCCCGCCTCGATCGCCTTCGCCATCCCGCCCGCGGCCTCGACCTCGGTGATGTGGCCCCACGCCCGGTGCGCCAGGTCGTTCGTCAGCCGTTCCACGAACGCGCTGCCGCCCCACGGGTCGATGACCCGCGTGGTGCCGGACTCCTGCTGGAGGAACAGCTGCGTGTTGCGGGCGATCCGCGCGGAGAAGTCCGTCGGCAGGGCCAGGGCCTCGTCCAGCGCGTTGGTGTGGAGCGACTGCGTGTGCCCCTGGGTCGCGGCCATCGCCTCGACGCACGTGCGGGTGACGTTGTTGAACACGTCCTGCGCCGTCAGCGACCACCCGGACGTCTGGCAGTGGGTGCGCAGCGACAGCGACTTCGGCGACTTCGGGTCGAAACCCTTGACCAGCTTGGCCCACAGCAGCCGCGCGGCCCGGAGCTTCGCGACCTCCATGAAGAAGTTCATGCCCACGGCCCAGAAGAACGACAGCCGCGGCGCGAACGCGTCGATGTCCAGACCGGCTTCCCGGCCCGCGCGCAGGTACTCCACGCCGTCGGCGAGCGTGTACGCCAGCTCCAGGTCGGCGGTCGCCCCGGCCTCCTGCATGTGGTAGCCGGAGATGGAGATCGAGTTGTACTTCGGCATCCGCCGCGAGGTGTAGGCGAAGATGTCGGAGATGATCCGCATCGACTTCGCGGGCGGGTAGATGTAGGTGTTGCGGACCATGAACTCCTTGAGGATGTCGTTCTGGATGGTCCCCGCCAGCTGCTCGGGGGCGACACCCTGCTCCTCGGCCGCGACGACGTAGAGCGCCAGGACGGGCAGCACAGCGCCGTTCATGGTCATCGACACGCTCATCTTGTCCAGCGGGATGCCGTCGAAGAGCTGCCGCATGTCGTAGATCGAGTCGATCGCCACGCCCGCCATGCCGACGTCACCGGCCACGCGCGGGTGGTCGGAGTCGTAGCCGCGGTGCGTGGCCAGGTCGAACGCGACCGACAGGCCCTTCTGGCCCGCCGCGAGGTTGCGGCGGTAGAAGGCGTTCGACTCCTCGGCGGTGGAGAAGCCCGCGTACTGCCGGATGGTCCACGGCTGGTTGACGTACATCGTCGGGTACGGCCCGCGCAGGTAGGGCGCGATGCCGGGGTAGGTGGCCAGGAAGTCGAGGCCCTCGGTGTCGGCTGCGGTGTACACCGGCTTCACGCCGATGCCCTCCGGCGTCTCCCACACGAGGGCGTCCGCGCCCTTGCCGGTGGTCTCGTGCAGCTCCCGGAGCCAGTCGTCCGCCGTGGCCTCGGCGGGCTCCCCCAGGGGCACGTCGGCGAAGTTCGGGATCATCACGCCACCTCCAGGGCCGCGAAGGTGTGGTCGAGGACGTCCAGCGCCGGACACCCCGTGTAGACGTACTCGTCGATCCGCGCGTCGGACCTCGTGCCCGCCAGCAGGACCCGTTCGGCGCCCGCCGCGCGCAGCGCCTCCTCGACCGGCGCGGCGAGTTCGCCGTAGCTGGTCTCGCTGCCGCACAGGCACGCGATCCGGGCTCCGCTCTCGCGGAACCCGGCCACCACGTCCTCCACGGTCTTGGTGGGGCCCGCGTTCGGCGTGTCGATCCCGCCCGCCTGGAGCAGGTTCGCCGCGAACGACGCCCGCGCGGTGTGGGCCGCGACGGGGCCGAGCGTGGCGAGGAAGACCGTCGGCCGCGAGCCGTGGGCGGCCAGGTGCGCGTCGGAGCGGTCGCGCAGCGACTCGTACGCCTGCGCGTACCGGACCACCGGCAGGCCGCCGGTCGGCGCGGGCGGGGCGGGTGGCCGTTCCACGGGTTTCTCGGCCAGGTTCGGGAACTCGCTCACGCCGGTGAGGGCGTCGGTGCGGTCGGCCAGGTTCGCCGACCTGGCCTCCCAGGTCGCGGCCAGCCGGTCGGCCACGAGACCGGACCGCAGCGCGGCCACGACCCCACCCGCCCGCTCGACCTCCTGGAACCACGCCCACGCGGCGTGCGCGAGCTCGTCGGTCAGCCGCTCCACGTACCAGGAGCCACCGGCCGGGTCGATCACGCCCGCGAGCCGGGACTCCTCCAGCAGCACGGACTGGGTGTTGCGCGCGATGCGCCGCGCGAAGTCGTCCGGCAGCCCGATCGCGGCGTCGAACGGCAGCACCGTCACCGCGTCCGCCCCGCCGAGCCCGGCGCCGAAGCACGCGGTGGTCGTGCGCAGCATGTTCACCCACGGGTCGCGGCGGGTCATCATCGCCGTGGACGTCACCGCGTGCTGCACCTGCGGCGACACCGCTCCGGCGACCTCCGTGACGCGCGCCCAGAGCCTGCGGGCGGCGCGGAACTTCGCGATGGTGAGGAACTGGTCGGCGCTGGCCGCGTAGCGGAACTCGACCTGCGCCGCGGCGTCCGCGACGGAGAACCCCGAGTCGGTGAGGGCCCGCAGGTAGGCGACGCCCGCGGCGATCGAGGCGCCCAGCTCCTGCGCGTCGGAGCCACCGGCCTCGTGGAACGGCAGGCCGTCCACGACGACCGTGCGCAGTCCGGGGAACAGCGCCCTGGACCGGCCGACGAGGTCGAGCAGCGCGCCGAGGTCGGCGTCCTCGCCCGTGCGGGCCAGCACGCCGATCGGGTCGGCGCCCAGGTTGCCGCGCACCTCGCTCGGCAGCAGCGGACGCTCGTCGAAGACCTCCAGCAGGGCGCGCCCGGCCTCGGTGAACTCCGCGCCGCCGTCGACGACGACGGGCGCGAGGTCGAGGTAGACGTCGGCGAGCACGTCGCCCAGCGCCGTCGCGGGCAGTCCGGCCGAGCCGACCTTGAGCCACAGCGAGCCGACGCCGTTGAGCAGGTCGGCCATCACGGCGTTCTTGGCGACCGCGGGGTCGGGGTGCGCGTGGAGCTGGCGGACCTGCCAGCCGCCGTCGACCGCCCCGTCGGGTCTCCCGCCGCGCACGAACGGCGCGACACCGGGAAAACCACTCGGAGGGGTGACGTCCTCGGCTGTGTACAACGGGGAGATGGAGATGCCGTCGTAGGTCGTCGAGACCAGGGACTCGAACGGGGCCCCCGACTTCTTCAGGACCCCGTCCACCAGTTCTCGCCAGCGTTCCCGGTCAGGAGTCGGGAACTCGGCTGCCAGGGCCAAATCTCCGGACGGTTCCATCATGCTCCGCAGTGTCGCCGACGATGAAGTGGGGCGGCTATGTGAGGTTCACCGCCGTGAACGATGCAGTGAGCATTACACGACCCGGACAGCGCCCGAAGCCCCTAAACACCCCTCAAACCCCCTAGTTGTGGAGAATGGCCGGGTGGAGAACGAGCAGGCCGAACGCTTCATCGGGGAGCGTTACCGACTGCGCCACGTGCTCGGCCGGGGATCCATGGGGGTCGTCTGGGCAGCTCACGACGAGGTCCTGCGCCGCGACGTCGCGGTCAAGGAGGTGCTGCGCCCGCCGGGCACGACCGACGGCGAGGCGGAGGAGCTGCGCGAGCGCACCATGCGCGAGGCCCGGTCGGTGGCCCGCCTGTCGCACCCCAACCTGGTGACGCTCTACGACGTCGTGCAGCTCGACGGCGACCCGTACGTCGTGATGGAGCTGGTGCCGTCCTCCAGCCTCGCCGACCTCATCCGGGTGAAGGGGCCGCTCACCCTCGCGCAGGGCGCCGCCGTGGCCGACGCCGTGGCCGCGGCGCTCGAATCGGCGCACCGGGCGGGCATCACGCACCGCGACGTGAAGCCGGGCAACGTGCTCATCGCCGACGACGGTCGGATCAAGCTCACCGACTTCGGCATCGCCCGCAACGTCGCCGACGCGACCATGACCAGCCGCGGCATCATGCTCGGCACCCCGTCGTTCATCTCGCCGGAGGTCGCGTCCGGCGACGCGCTGACCACCGCCGCCGACCTGTGGAGCCTCGGCGCGACGCTGTGGGCCGCCATGTCCGGCAGGCCGCCCTACGAGGGCACGAACGTGCTGCGCACCATCAACGCGGTCGTGCACGCCGACGTGCCGCCACCCGTGGGCGCGGGCGAGCTGGCCCCGGTGATCGCGGGCCTGATGGTGAAGGACGCCGACCAGCGGATGACGCTCGCCGAGGTGCGCGAGCGGGTCCGCCCGCTGCTGGCCGAACCGGGCGTCGAGCTGTTCCCGGTGGACGGCCCCGACGCCGCCACCACGCCCGTCACGGGCCGCCCCGCCGTCCGGCCGCCGCTGGTCGTGCCCAAGCCCGTCATCCCCGGCGACGCCCCGCTCGCCGCCGACCCCGGCCCGCTGCCGTTCACCCGGTCGACCGCCCCGACCACGGCGTTCGCCGAGCAGCGCGGTCCGGTCGCGACCGCGCTGCTCGTCGTGGCCTCGCTGCTGGTCTTCGCCGTGTCCGGCGTCGGGGGGTTCGCGGTGACCAGGCTCGTCGCGGGCGCCTCGCTGCTGCCGCCGGAGGGGGTGAGCGCGCCGAGCGTGCCCAGCATCGGGTCCACCCTCGAACTCGTGCCGAGGACCGCGTCGGCGGCGTCGGCCAACGGCGACCAGGGCGCGGAGTTCGGCATCAGCGTCGGCGCGGACTGGACGACGTTCGTGGAGCAGCGCACCAACGGCGACCTGCCCGCCAGCACCACCACCCACCTGGTCGCCCCGAACGGCCTGTACGAGGTCGCCGTGCAGCGCTTCGGCGGCTACTACCCGAGGTGGCGGGTCGAGGACTACGTCGCGCTGGTGCGGTCCCGCTGGCCCGAGGGCCGGTACTTCACCGAGGCCCTCACCCCGCTGCCGGACGCGGCGGGCAACGAGCACGACCAGCCCGTCCAGTTCAGCTACCGGACCGTCGAACCCGGCCTGGCGCTCACGAGGTCGCCCGAGCCGCCGGGCGCCGACCTGCGGCGTTCCCGCTTCTCCCGCGTCCTGCCGCGCGGCGGCGACCTGTGGGTGGTCGAGGTGGTGTTCCCCACCGACCAGGAGGAGACCGGCCGGGCGGAGCTGTTCGACACCATCGCGGGCACGTTCTCCGTGGTGGGCTGAGCGCGGTTACGCTCACGCGGTGACCGGGAACAACGACGACAAGACCGCTCCGGACGTGCTGGCCGCCGAGGCCGCGCGGGAGCTGGCGAACCGCACCGGCGTGGAGAAGCACGACGTCGCCGTGGTGCTCGGCTCGGGCTGGCGCCCGGCCGCCGACCTGATCGGCGAGGCCGCCGCGGAGGTGCCGATCGGCGACCTGCCGGGCTTCGACGCGCCGACCGCCGTCGGGCACGGCGGCACGATCCGCTCGGTGCCGGTGGGCGACAAGAACGTGCTGGTCGTGCTGGGCCGCACCCACGGCTACGAGGGCAAGGGCATCGCGAAGGTCGTGCACGGCGTGCGCACCATCGCCGCCGCGGGCGCGCGCACCGTCGTGCTCACCAACGCCGCGGGCGGCCTGCGCCAGGGCATGTCCGTCGGCCAGCCCGTGCTGATCAGCGACCACCTCAACCTGACCGCGTCGTCGCCGCTCGTGGGCGCGCGCTTCGTGGACCTGACCGACCTGTACTCGCCGCGGCTGCGCGCCGTCGCGCGGGAGATCGACCCCTCGCTGGAGGAGGGCGTGTACGCGGGCCTGCCGGGGCCGCACTTCGAGACGCCCGCCGAGATCCGGATGCTCCGCACGATGGGCGCCGACCTGGTCGGCATGTCCACCGTGCTGGAGGCCATCGCGGCCCGCGCCGAGGGCGTGGAGGTGTTCGGCCTGTCCCTGGTGACGAACCTGGCCGCGGGCATCACCGGTGAACCGCTGAACCACCAGGAGGTCCTGGAGGCGGGCGCCGCCGCCGCGTCCCGCATGGGTGAGCTGCTGCGGGAACTGGTGACCAGGGCATGAGCCTGTCCCCGGCCCTGCGCGACGCCGCGTTCCGCTGGATCGCCGACGACCCGGACCCCGCGACCCGCGCCGAGCTGCAAGGTCTGCTGGCCAGGGCGATGGGCGGCGCGCCGGGCGCGGCGGAGGACCTGGCCGACCGCATGGCCGGGCCGCTCACGTTCGGCACGGCGGGCCTGCGCGGCCCGGTCCGGGCGGGCCCGAACGGGATGAACCGCGCGGTCGTCACCCGCACCACGGCGGGCCTCGCGGACTGGCTCCGCGCCAACGGCCACACCGGCACCGTGTTCGTCGGCCGCGACGCCAGGCACGGCTCGGAGGACTTCTGCCGGGCCGCCGCGGGCGTGCTCACCGCGGCGGGCTTCACCGTGCGCGTCCTGCCCGAGCCGCTGCCGACCCCCGTGCTCGCGTTCCTCGTGCGCAGGCACGGCGCCGTGGCCGGGGTGCAGATCACCGCGTCCCACAACCCGCCTGCCGACAACGGCTACAAGCTGTACCTGGCGGGCGGCGGCCAGATCGTGCCGCCTGCCGACCGCGAGATCGAGGCGGCCGTGGCCCGCGTGCCCGCCGCCGTGTCGGTGCCGACGTCGCCGGACTGGCTGCCGGTCACCGACGCCGAGGTCGACGAGTACCTGGAACGCGTCTCGTCACTGCCCCGCGGCACCGCGCGCGACCTGCGCGTGGCGCTGACGCCGATGCACGGCGTCGGCGGCCGGACGGCGGTGGAGGCCCTGCGGCGCGCGGGTTTCACGGACGTGCGCGTCGTGCGGAACCAGGCCGTTCCCGACCCGGACTTCCCGACCGTCGCGTTCCCCAACCCGGAGGAGCCCGGCGCGGCCGACGAACTGCTGGCGCTCGCGGAGGCGGAGAACGCCGACCTCGCCATCGCGCTGGACCCGGACGCCGACCGCTGCGCGCTGGGCGTGCGCGGCCGGGACGGCACGTGGCGGATGCTGCGCGGCGACGAGACGGGCGTGCTGCTCGGTTCGCTGGTGCTGTCCACCCTGGACCGGACGACCCACCCGGACCCGCTGGTGGCGACCACGATCGTGTCGTCGTCGCTGCTGGGCGAGATCGCCAAGGCGCAGGGCGCCAGGTACGTGGAAACGCTGACCGGCTTCAAGTGGCTGGTCCGCGCGGGCGAGGGCCTGGTCTACGCCTACGAGGAGGCCCTCGGCCACTGCGTCGACCCGGAGTACGTCACCGACAAGGACGGCATCTCGGCGGCCGTGCTCGCCTGCGACCTGGCCGCGACGCTGAAGGCGGCGGGCGGATCGCTCCTCGACGCGCTCGACCGGCTGGCCGTCGACCACGGCGTGCACCTCACCGACCAGGTCTCGCTGCGCTTCACCGACCTGTCCGGGATCGGCGCGCTCATGGCCGGGCTCCGCCAGTCCCCGCCCGAGGGCTACGACTACGAGGACCTGCTGCCGGAGGCGGACGTCGTCCGCCTCACGGCGCCGGGCGTGCGGGTGGTCGTGCGACCGTCCGGCACCGAGCCGAAGCTCAAGGCGTACCTGGAGGTCGTGGAGCCGGTCGCGGACGGACTGGCGCCCGCACGCGACCGCGCCCAGGCACGCCTGGCGGAACTCAGGACACGGGTGGAGCGGCTGCTCAGCTGCTGAGGGCGATCAGCAGGCACAGGATCGCGATGGCCAACGAGGCGCCTGCCACCACGTAGGGGCGCCTCGCGGGCGGGCTCACCGGGTTGCGCCTCTCCTCGGTGAACGCCGCGACCGCGATCCGGCCGAGGATGTAGCTCACCGTGCAGAGGAAGACACCGGCGCCCAGGATCATCGTGTTGACGTCCCACGGGCTGTGGTCGAACGTCGGCCACACGCCGACGAACACCAGCGGCAACCCGATCAGACCGAGGCTGACCGACAGGCCACCGCCCCAGGTGATGCGCTTCTCACGACTGCTGGACCGCATGATTGAAGTGTCCATGACCCCCTCCTGTATGTGACTACTAGGACGCGCACGAGCCGAACAGGTTCCACGCGGCGCCGGCTCGATCATCCCCCACGGCCTTCGCGCAGCCCCGCGGGCGTGGTCGCGAATAGCCTGACCGGGCACGTCACCACGAGCCGAAGAGGGCCACCGCGATGGCCAGTCTGCTGATCGTCCACCACACCCCGTCCCCCGCCATGCGGGAGATCTTCGAGGCGGTGCCGGCAGGCGCGACGGACCCGGCACTGGAAGGCGTAGAGGTGGTGCGCGGGGCAGCGCTGGAGGCAACCGCCTCGGACGTCCTGTCAGCGGACGGATGCGTACCGGGAACACCAGCCAACATCGGCTACGTGTCCGGTGGCGACGCGGAGAAACAGCATTCACCGTTCACCCTGGTCACGGCCGCGCCGTCGGCTCACTCCCGCCCCATCCCGCAAAACAAGCGACAGCACGACAGGTGCCCGTCACGGACCCGCCTGCTGACCGGCAGCCGATCGCGTTGCACAACGTCAACGGCTGAGGAAGCCTGACCGGCGTGTCCAAGAGACTGCTGATCGTGCACCACACACCGTCGCCGAACACGCAGGCGATGCTCGAGGCCGTCGTCTCCGGCGCGACAGATCCGGAGATCGAAGGCGTGGAGGTCGTACGACGCCCGGCTCTGTCCGCTTCCGCGTCTGATGCACTCGAAGCGGACGGCTACGTCCTGGGCACGCCCGCCAACCTGGGGATGATGAGCGGCGCGCTGAAGGTGTTCTTCGATCTCGCCTACTACCCGTGCTTGGACGCCACGCGGGGCCGCCCGTTCGGCCTGTACGTCCACGGCAACAACGACACGACCGGAGCGATTCGCGGTATCGAGTCGATCACCACAGGCTTGGCGTGGGAGAAGGTGACCCCGAACGTCAGCGTGACCGGCGAGCCGTCGAAGGACGATCTACGCGCGTGCTGGGAGCTCGGCGCGACGGTCGCCGCACAGCTCATGCCCTGAGCAAACCGTCCAGGAGGTTGAACCGGTCGTCCGTCCGCGCGGACGGCATCCGCGAAGCGAACTCCCGCGCCCGGCTCAGCGTGTCCCCGGCAGCGTCCAGCGCACCGACTCGCGCGTACGTTTCCGCCGGCCGCGAGAGGTAGAGCGCTACCTCTCGCGAGTGCTCCTCCGGGTGGGTGGCGACGGCAGCCGACAGCAACGGTTCGGCATTGCCGGGGTCCCCAGCTCAATCGTGCAACGCCCGGCCATCACGTCGATTTCGGCTCTGTTGAGCCAATGAACCCATTCAGGCTCTTCTGTGCCGCGTGATCGCCGCTCGTGCACGTCGTCCACGGCATCGAGCACGCGGCGCGTTCCGTCGTGGTCCTTCGTCTTGGCGCTCGCCCACGCCACCCGCTCCAACAGCAGCGTCCGAACCACGGGCGTGGCACCACGTGCACCCTTCACCGCGCCAGCAACAGCGCATCACGCGGATCGGCCACGTTCGCGATCTGGTAGCTCAGCGAGGAAAACAGTTGTGCGGCAGGAGAACCATTGCCTGCCTCTGAAGCCGCGGACACTCCACCGAGGCAAAGCCGCTGAGCCTGGTGCTGTTCGATCCTCTGCCGACTGTTGGCTACGAAGGCTCAGCACCCCTGATCTCGCCCGAGCTCGCGGGATTCAACTCGGATCACGGCACATTCTCCAGCGGAAACGTACTGCAAAACACCCTGAACGAGATCATCGAACGACCTGCAACCGAAGACTCCTGGGTCTCCGAGTTCTCCCGGGGAGTCCAGGCTCGCCAGCTCACATGCCCGTACTTCGACCTCTGCGGTGGCGGACATCCGGCCAACCGCTGCTTCGCGCACGGCCGCATGGATAGAACAACCGCCAACTACTGCCGGAACAGCAAGATTTCACCACTGGAGGGAGTGCTACGCCTTGACCAATCACCAGCTACTGGAGGCCAAGGTCCCGGAGTGTCGAACGATGCTCGTGGACCTGCTGACGAAAACCGGTCAGCTACCTACGCGGATCAACGCATTTGACAATGATCCCACATGGGACAACTGGGACAAGAAATAGCTAGCCCGCGACCGTCAGGCCAGCTTCCTTGGCGAACTGAGCACCGAGGAAGCTGGCCTGAAAAGCTTCAATCTTCGCACCTCGCAGGGTCAACAGCCCGCTGACGTCGCTGATCCTGGAGGTCGTGAGGTCACAGCCACTCGCACGGGTGGCCTCAAATTCAACCTGAGACATCTCACATTCATCGAAAACCACATTGGAGAGATCCCCGACGAACACGGCTTCACGAAATGAGCACCGACGGAAGACGACAGCATTCTTGACCTGATCAATCCCGAAGGTCGCGTAGTCGAACCGGCAATCCTCCGCATAGATATCCGAAGCCAGACCCAACGAGACCCGAAGCCCGATCGCCTGACAACGAAGGAAGTCCACCCTCTGCGCGGTCACATCAGCAAGGACCGCATTCGCCAAGTTCACCTCTTCGAACCTGACGTCCGAAAGTTCGAGCGGAGCAAGACGCGATTCCGACAGATCCACATCTGACACGAGCGCAACAGAAACGGACCCCTCCCCCGTTACACCCGACTGATCACCCCGCTGAACCCGAACTGTGTTGAGCTCGAAGTCACCACGGAACGCGGCCACTTCGTCCTCAAGGTCTTCTTCCTCGATCGACGGCCGCCGAATCGTCTTACCCAAAACTTTCAGGAACTCCATGCGGACACAATAGCGCACCCAGCAGGAAGCAAGCCGCACCCCGACCGAAGTCCGACACAAAAAATCCCTCCGCGCGAACAATGTCGCACGGAGGGCTTGGCAACGCCTTCTGAAGCATGTAGATCAGCGGAACGAATTCTCGCGCCCGGCTCACTCGAACAAGGCTGCGCATCGCAACGGTGCCGTCCGCATCGCGCGCCCAGCGCTCACGAGCGGAGTGGAACGTGAACGAGGAACCCGCAAGGACACCTCCCCCGACCAGTTCAGCCACGCACCTCCTGACCACCCCCCACACCACTGCGATGCGACCCAACCCCGTGAGCACACGCCGAGAAGCACGCAAATGATCTCCAACCCCACCTCCCCCACCGCCCCGCGGAGGAGGGACCACCGCGGGATGGTCCTCACGCTCGGCCGGACCCAAGAATCGGACCCTCATCGCGGATGTGGCCGATGTGAGTCGGGCCCCTGGACTTGACCCTTGATCGGACTGAAGAGCAGGTGGCGACAACCTGCCCTATCCACCGGTGCAAGGATCAAATCCCCCGGGTAAGACCGGCCACGGTTGCGCCGTCGGCGTTCCGGCTTCGTGGTGGATGGCTTTTCACGCCCCGCCTCACAACTTGGACAGGTCCACCGCGTTCGCCATCGCCTGGTACCCAGCGTCGTTGGGGTGCAGGTGGTCGCCGCTGTCGTACTCCGCGCGCATGACCAGCGGGTCCGCCGCGTCCCGCATCACGGCGTCGAAGTCCACCACGGCGTCGAACTCCCCCGACGCCCTGATGAACGTGTTCAGCGCCTGCCGGGTGGCCTCCAGCGTCGGGTCGTAGACCTGCCACCCCTTGAACGGCAGCACGGTCCCCCCGACCACCCTGATCCCCCTGGCGTGCGCCTGTCCGATGAACTGCCGGTAGGCCGCGATGATCGCCGTCGGATCCGTCTGGTGCGGTGTCTGCTGGATGTCGTTGATCCCCTCCAGCAGGATCACCGTCCGCGCTCCCGTCACGTCCAGCACGTCCGAGTCGAACCGCGCGAGCGCGTTGATCCCGAACCCGCCGCCGTCGAGCAGCATCCGGTTGCCGGAGATGCCCGAGTTCACCACGCCGAGCCTGCCGCCCAGCCGGTCCGCCAGCAGGTCCGGCCACCGGCGGTTCGCGCCCGACGTGGCTCCCGCCCCGTCGGTGATCGAGTCGCCGAACGCGACCACGGTCCCGCCCGCCCCCGAACCCCGCACGTCCACGCCGCTCACGTAGTGCCAGGCCGACGTGCGCTCGTCGTAGCTGGCGCCGGACGTCTCCAGCGCGACGTCGCCGTCACGGGTGAAGAAGCTCGTCTGGGTCGCCAGCCCGTGGTAGGTCACCGGGCCGGTCGCGACCGGCGTGTACGTGGAGACCAGCAGGTTCCCGTCCCTGGGCACCCGCAACCGCACCTGGTCGCTCAGGACCTCGGCGCCCGCGGGGATGGTGATCGAGTCCGCTCCGCCGAACGTCACGCCGCGCATGGTCCCGTCCACGGCCGCCGGGGAGTCGGAGGCCGCCGCGACGGCGATCGACACGCGGCCCAGCACGGCGGGCCGGGTGCCGAACCGGTTCGACAGGCGGACGCGGACGGCCGAGCCTCCCACGCTCGTGTGCACGACGTTGCGGATCGAGTAGTTGGCGTACCCCTCGCCGACACCCGCGGCGGCGGCGCCGCCCCAGGTGCCCACCCAGCCGTCCGGCGTGACCGGCGAGCGGGCGTCCGACGTGCCCGACAGCACCAGCAGCACGCCGGCGCACAGCGCCACGGCCCTCATCGGTCGATCGTCTTCATGCTGCCTGCCGAGTACCGCTCCCCCGCGACCGCGTCCGCGGGCACGGCGGCCTCGATCGTGGCCAGCTGCTCCGGCGTCAGCGCGAGCGACGCGGCGGCGACGTTCTCCTCCAGGTACTTCCGCCGCTTGGTGCCGGGGATGGGCACGACGTCCTCGCCGCGGTGCTGGACCCACGCCAGGGCGATCTGGCCGGGTGTGGCGTCGTGCTGGGCCGCGACGGCGCGGAGGGAGTCGATGATCGCCTGGTTCTTCGCCAGGTTCTCCTCGGTGAACCTGGGCTGCGCGATCTTGCGGAAGTCGGTGTCCGCGAGGTCGGCCGTCGACCTGATGCTGCCGGTGAGGAAGCCCCGGCCGAGCGGCGAGTACGCGACGATCCCGATGCCCAGCTCACGGGCGACCGGGACGATCTCGGCCTCGATCTCGCGGGACCACAGCGACCACTCGAACTGGAGTGCCGTGATCGGGTGGACGGCGTGCGCGCGGCGGATGTTGTCGACGCTCGCCTCGGACAGGCCGAGGTACCGGACCTTGCCCTGCTCCACCAGCTCGGCCATCGCGCCGACGGTCTCCTCGATCGGCACGGTCTGGTCGACGCGGTGCTGGTAGTACAGGTCGACGTGGTCCACACCGAGGCGCTTCAGGGAGCCCTCGGCGGAGGAGCGGACGTAGGGGGCCTCGCCGCGGATGCGGGCGAGACCGTCGGCGTCGCGTTCGGCGATGCCGAACTTGGTGGCCAGCACCACCTGGTCGCGGCGGTCGGCGACGGCGCGGCCGACCAGTTCCTCGTTGGTGTGCGGGCCGTAGGCGTCGGACGTGTCGAGCAGCGTGATCCCCAGCTCCAGGGCGCGGTGGATCGTGGCGATCGACTCGGCCTCGTCGGAGGTGTCGCCGTAGAAGGCGCTCATGCCCATGCAGCCGAGTCCTTGGGAGCTGACCTGGAGCGGGCCGAGAAAGCGGTTGGTCATCGTCGTCCTCAGGGTCACTTGTCGGTGAGGCGGAGCATGTCGGCCGTGTAGCGGTCTCCCGCGACGGCCGGTACGGCGGCGTCGATGGCGGCGAGATCGGCGGCGGACAGCTCGACGGCGGCCGCGGCGACGTTCTCCTCCAGGTACTTCCTGCGCTTGGTGCCGGGGATCGGCACGACGGTCGCCCCGCGGTGCTGGACCCACGCGAGCGCGAGCTGACCGGCGGTGATGCCGCGGGCGGTGGCCAGTTCCCGCAGAGCGGTCACGATGGCGGTGTTGCGGTCGAAGTTGGTCTGCTCGAAGCGGGGCAGGGCGCGGCGCATGTCGTCGGCGGCCAGGTCGGCCACGGACGTGACGGCGCCGGTCAGGAAGCCGCGGCCGAGCGGCGAGAACGGCACGACGCCGATCCCCAGCTCGAAGCACGTCGGGGCGATCTCGGCCTCGACGTCGCGGGTCCACAGCGACCACTCGCTCTGCAACGCCGAGATCGGGTGCACGGCGTGCGCGCGGCGGATCGTGGCGGCGCTCGCCTCGGACAGGCCGAGGTGGCGGACCTTGCCCTGCTCGACGAGCGACGCCATGGCGCCGA
The DNA here is from genome assembly GCF_057122925.1 of Umezawaea sp. Lineage (NCBI taxonomy): Bacteria > Bacillati > Actinomycetota > Actinomycetes > Pseudonocardiales > Pseudonocardiaceae > Umezawaea > Umezawaea sp. Next base: position 60,935 of record NZ_DBNGPQ010000140.1, read on the forward strand.
CGGTCTCCTCGATCGGGACGGCCGGGTCGACGCGGTGCTGGTAGTACAGGTCGACGTGGTCCACGCCGAGGCGCCGGAGCGAGGCCTCGCAGGCCTGCCGGACGTACTCGGCGTCCCCGCGGACCTGCCCTGGCCCGCCGGTGAAGCCGAACTTGGTGGCGAGCACGACGGAGTCGCGGCGGTCGGCGACGGCGCGGCCGACCAGCTCCTCGTTCGCGCCCGCGCCGTAGACGTCGGCGGTGTCGAGCAGCGTCACGCCGAGTTCCAGCGCGCGGTGGATCGTGGCGACCGACTCGCGCTCGTCGGCGGCGCCGTAGGACTGGCTCATGCCCATGCAGCCGAGCCCCTGCGGGCCGACCTGGAGCGAGCCGAGGAACCTGCTGGTCATCGTGTCCTCCCCCGTTCCCGCATGATCACGCGGTGGCGCCCTGGGCCTGCTCCTCCTCGGCCATGAGGCTGCTGTAGAGATCGATCTTGTAGTCGAGCACGTCGAGGCTCGACTGGAGTTCGGCGATGCGGGCGCGGACGTCGGCCCGGTGGTCCAGCAGGATCTGCTGCCGGGCGCGCCGGGTGACCTCGCCGCGGTGCCGCAGGTGCGCGTACTCGCGCATCAGCTTGATCGGCATGCCCGTGGTGCGGAGCTTGGTCAGGAAGACCAGCCACTCCAGGTCGGCGTCGGAGTAGGTGCGCCGCCCACCCGAGTCGCGGGCGGGCGGGTCGACGAGGCCGATTCGCTCGTAGTAGCGGAGGGTGTCGATCGACAGCCCGCTGTGCGCGGCTGCCTGGGCGATCGAATGAGTCACCCCACGACCGTAGGAGCTGGAGTGCACTCCAGGTCAAGCCCGATCGCTCAGACGGGCTTCGGCAGCGCCCACGCCTCCAGGTGCGCGGCCATGCCGGGGACGTCCGTCTGCTCCCGCCCGAGGGCGCGCACGAGGTCGAGCGCGTCCTCCTCGTCGGCGTCGATCCACCAGCCGTTGATGTCGCAGAAGGCGACGACGGCCACCCAGGCGAGCCGCCAGTTGCCCTCGACGAGGGGTCGGGTGCGGACGATGGAGTCGAGCAGGGACGCGGCCTTCAGCCAGAGGGTGTCGTAGGCCTCCACCCCGAGAACGGTGGCGCGGGGGCGGTGAGCAGCGGAATCGAGCAGGCCGAGATCGCGCACCACGAGATCGCCGCCGGTCACAGCGGTGGCGAGCACCAGCAGGTCACCGGCATCCAGGTAGTTGATCACATTGTCAGTTGATCACAGAGGTACGACACTCCCGCGCGGGTCAGGCGGAACCGAGTCGGTCCAGCAGGCCCCGGTACTTGGGCATCACCCGGCTGAGCACCTCGCCCAGCTGCTCTTCCTTGTGCAGCTGCGCCCACCGGTCGGCTAACGCGAGCCGCACCACGTCTTGTTTGGATCGGCCTTCGGCAGCCGCGAGTTCCGCGAGCCGCCGACTCTCCTCGTCATTGAGACGCAGGGTCATCGCCATTCCCGACACGGTACCAATCTGATACCACAGACACCAGGTTTCGTTTTATAACACTGTTACGATACGATGGGGAGGTGCCTCGACCCAAGACTCACGACGACGCTCTGCGCGTGAAGCTGCTGAACCGCGCGGGCGAACTGCTGTCCAACGAAGGACCCAGTGCGTTGAGCTTGCGCCGGCTGGCCGCGGACGTCAATACCTCGACCACCGCGGTCTACTCGCTCTTCGGCGGCAAGCCCGCGCTACTGGACGCTCTCTACGACGAGGGGTTCCGCCGTTTCGGTGAACGCCTGGCGATGGTCCCCGAGACCGACGACCCCGTGGAAGACCTGATCCAGATCGCTCTGACCTACCGCGAGAGCGCGCTCCAGGACCGCCAGTTCTACGTGGTCATGTTCAGCAAGGTCGTGCCGGACTTCATGCCGACGACCGAGACCTACATCGCCGCTTCCGGCACCTTCGTGCCAGTGGTGAAGACCGTGCAGCGGGCCATCGACAACGGCTCGTTCCTGCCGGACGAGGCTCCCGAGGTCATCGGCCTGGCGCTGTGGAGCATCTGCCACGGCCTGGTCAGCCTGGAGATCTACGGCATCCTGCCGCCCGGCCTGGAGATCGCCCCGGTGTTCGAGCGGACCGTGCGGGCCAGCGCGGACGGTTGGCGCGCGCGCTGATGCGGACGAACGGAGTCCGGGGAGGCGGCCGCCGCGAAACCTCCCCGAACCCCGTCCTGGAACTGCCCTAGTCGGACAGTCCGCTGCGCAGCGCCCTGATCAGTTCGCCGTCGGCGGTGTCGCCGTCGAGCGACCAGATCATCGCGCCGCCAAGACCCCGGTCGGCGATGTACCGACCCTTGCGCTCGATCTCCACGGCGTCGTCCCACGTCCAGAAGGTCGTGCCGTCGAACAGCCAGGCGTGGCCCGCCCTCGTGTCGCGGTGCACCTTGAACCGGGACAACTGGCCCTTCAGGACCTTGTAGTCCTCGAAGCCCGCCTCGTACGTGCCCGGCGCGGGGCCCGTCGCGGCCTGGAAGAGACCGTTGTTCGCGTTGGTCACGCCGGTCCAGCCGCGGCTGTAGAACGGCACGCCCAGCACGACCTTGCTCCTCGGCGCACCGCGCGAGAGGTACGCGTCGACGGTCACCCGGGAGCTGAACCTCGACGCCGAGGGGTCGCCCTTGGGCGTCCTCAGCGACGACTGCTGGTTCGTGATCGGGTCCCACGCGCCGTGGTAGTCGTAGCCCTGGAGGGTCGCGAACGTGAGGTGGCGGAACACCTTGCGGGTCTCGATGCCCCGGTCGAGCTGCACCGGGTCGGCGGGCAGGAACGCGGTCAGGTCGTACTCCTGCCGCGTCGACCGGCCGAGCTGGTCGAGCTGCTTGCGGTACTCCGCGACGAGCGCGGTGAAGTTGACCTTGTCCTCGGGGCGCACGACGTTGCCGGGGTTGCCCTCGCTCGCGGGCCACTCCCAGTCGAGGTCGATCCCGTCGAACACGCCCGCGGCCGCGCCGGGCGCGTCCACCAGGTTCCCCTTGATCCACAGGTCGAGGCAGGACCTCACGTGCGCCGCGCGCGACTCGGGCGTGAGGGCGGCGTTGGAGAAGTACTTCGAGCCGGTCCACCCGCCGAGCGAGATGTTGACCCGGAGCCTCGGGTTCTTCGCCTTGAGCTCCTTGAGCTGGTTGAGGTTGCCCGAGAGCGCCTGACCGGCCACGTCCGCGACGCCGTCGACGCTCTGCTCGGCGGTGAACGGCCGCTGGTAGTCGGCCCACGGGTCGCTGCTGTAGCACTCGCCCGACTCGTCCAGGAACCCGAACGCGTAGTTCAGGTGCGTCAGCCTCTTCGCGGTGCCGTTGGAGACGAGGTCCTTGACCAGGAAGTTCCGGTCGTAGCCGCTCCACTGGGTGTAGTACCCGACGGTCCGCTGCCCGTCCCCGTGACCGTGCCCGTACGACTCGACGTCGGCTCCCGCCTGCGGCGCGAGCGATGCGGAAAGGGCTCCGACCAGCAGGACGGACAGCCCCACTCTCCTACTCGACATGCTGCTCCTAGCGCGGCGGCGGCTGCGGAATGTGGTCCAGACCACGGTAGGACCAAGGTCTAGACCACTGCTACGGCCGTTCGGGTTAATCCGCGCCTGCCGGGACGCCGGGAGCGGTCAGACGGCCCCGTAGAGCCGGTCGCCCGCGTCGCCGAGCCCCGGAACGATGAACCCGGAGTCGTTCAACCGCTCGTCGATGCTCGCCGTGACCAACCGCACCGGCAGCCCCGAGTCCTCCAGGAACTTGACGCCCTCCGGCGCCGCGAGCGCGCAGATCGCCGTCACGTCCGTCGCGCCGCGCCCGGTCAGCAGCTTGATCGTGTACGCCATCGAGCCGCCGGTCGCCAGCATCGGGTCGAGCACCATCACCGGCCGCCCGGCGAGGTCCGTCGGCAGCGACTCCATGTACGGCGTCGGCTGCAACGTCTCCTCGTCGCGCGCCAGCCCCACGAAGCCCATCTGCGCGTCCGGGATCAGCTTGTGCGCCTGGTCGGCCATCCCCAGCCCGGCCCGCAGCACCGGCACGAGCAGCGGCGGGTTCGCCAGCCGGAACCCGGTCGTCCGCGCGACCGGCGTGTGCACCCGCTCCTCGGCCACCGGCGCGTCCCGCATCGCCTCGTAGACGAGCATCACGGTCAGCTCCTGCACCGCCGCCCGGAACGCCGCGTTGTCCGTCCGCGCGTCCCGCATCGTGGTGAGCCGGGCCCTGGCCAGGGGGTGGTCGACAACAAGCACGTCCATGGTGCGCACACTATCCGCCGCGTCCCCGTTCCGGCGCCTGCGGCGACGCCGCGCCCGGCGATAGCCTCTTGCGCATGGCTGACCTCGTTCGGATCGGTGTGCTCGGCGCGGCGTCCATCGCCCCGGCGGCGGTGCTGGCCCCCGCCCGCGCGTCGTCGTCCGCGGTCGTCGTGGCGGTCGCCGCGCGGTCGCGGGAGAAGGCGCGGGCGTTCGCCGACCGGCACGGGATCGGGCGCATCCACGACGACTACCGGGCGCTGCTGGACGACCCCGCCGTGGACGCGGTCTACAACCCGCTGCCCAACGGGCTGCACGGGCGGTGGACGCTGGCGGCGCTGGCCGCCGGGAAGCACGTGCTGTGCGAGAAGCCGTTCGCCGCGAACGCCGCCGAGGCGGCCCAGGTGGCCGAGGCCGCCGAGGCGAGCGGGCTGGTGGTGATGGAGGCGTTCCACCACCGCTACCACCCGCTGGCGCGGCGGATGAGTGCGATCGTGGCGAGCGGTGAGCTGGGCGAGCTGCGGCACGTGGAGGCGCACGTGTGCTTCCCGCTGCCGAAGTTCTCCGACATCCGGTACGACCTCCGGCTGGCGGGCGGGGCGATGATGGACGCCGGGTGCTACTCGGCGAACCTGGTGCGGGTGCTGGGCGGCGGCGAGCCGGAGGTGCGGTCGGCCACCGCGCTGCTGCGCTCGCCGGACGTCGACCGCGCGATGCGGGCCGAAGTCGTTTTCCCTTCGGGGTGCACCGGCACCGTGCACACGTCGCTGTGGTCGGCGGGGGCGCTGCTGCGGCTGTCCGCGAAGGCCGTCGGCTCGGCGGGCGAGATGCGCGTGCTCAACCCGCTGGCCCCGCAGTTCGGGCACCGTCTTTCGGTGCGCGCCAACGGGAACAGCCGGGTGGAGCGGTTCGCCCGGCGCTCCTCCTACGCCTACCAGCTGGACGCGTTCACCGACGCCGTGCTGCACGGCACGCCGTTCCCCACGACGCCCGCGGACGCCGTGGCGAACATGGCGCTGGTCGACGCCGTGTACCGCGCGGCGGGCCTGCCGATCAGGCAGCCCGCGTAACTGCGGACACGAGGCCACCTCGCCTCCTAGACTTGCCCGCGTGAGCGACGAGCTGGTTCCCCACGACCCCACGCGGATGCGCGCGTCCGACGCCGACCGCGAGCGCGTGGCGCAGGTGCTGCACAAGGCCGCCGCCGAGGGCAGGCTCGACCTGCACGAACTGGACGAGCGGCTGGGTGCCACGTACTCGGCGAAGACCTACGGCGAGCTGGTGCCGATCACGGCCGACCTGGGCGTGCCGTCACCCGCGGTGCTGCCCGCCGTGCCGCGGAACGCGGCGGTCGACCGGGTCGGCGGGACGCCGGGGTCGTCGATCTCGTTCGCGTTCTGGTCCGGCTGCGACCGCAAGGGCGACTGGGTCGTCCCCCGCTACCACAACGCCGTGGCGATCATGGGCGGCGTGACGCTCGACCTCACCCTGGCCCGCTTCGCCGAGGCCGAGGTGACGATCAACGTGTTCGCGTTCTGGGGCGGGGTGGACATCATCGTGCCCGAGGAGGTGACGGTGATCGTGAGCGGCATGGGGTTCATGGGCGCGTTCGAGAACCGCACCACGTCCACGCCGTCCGTGCCGGGAGGGCCGGTCGTGCGGATCACCGGACTGGCGCTGATGGCCGGGGTGGACGTGAAGCGGCCGAAGAAGAAAAAGATCAAGAACAAGGACCGGCCGGAACTGGAGTCCTGATCGTCCGGGAGCCTCCGCCCCGACCGCCGGGGCCGGGTCGCGCGCGTCCGGGGCGACCGCGGCGGCCGAAGCCGGGTCCCGTGTTCCGGGTCTCGGCGCGGCTGCCCGCTTCGGAGGCCCGCAGCTGTGGCGTGGATCTCTCCTGACCTGCGCAAACCCGTTCGCTTGGGACGGGCGTGCCAGTCCGCTTAGAGTGGGCCCCATGGCTGCCGCTCCGTCACCATCGCCGTTGGCACCGCTGCCACCGGCCCTTGCCGATGCCGTTCGGGACGACGCTTCGCTGCGTCGGTTCCTGCACGGTCTGCCCGGCGTCGACCAGGTCGGCGTGGAACAACGTGCGGCCGGTCTCGCGACCCGCAGCATCAAGAAGGCCGCGAAGATGTGGGCCATCGACACCGCGATCTCCATGGTGGACCTGACCACGCTCGAAGGCGCGGACACCGCCGGGAAGGTGCGGTCGCTGGCCGCCAAGGCGCGGCGCCCCGACCCGGACCGGCCCGAGGTGCCGAAGGTGGCCGCGGTGTGCGTCTACCCGGACATGGTGGCCACCGCGAAGGCCGGGCTGGAGGGCACCGGGGTGCACGTCGCCAGCGTGGCGACGGCGTTCCCGTCCGGCCGGTCGATCATGGCCGTGAAGCTCGCCGACACGCGGTTCGCCGTCGAGCAGGGCGCTGACGAGATCGACATGGTGATCGACCGCGGCGCGTTCCTGTCCGGCGACTACGGCGCGGTGTTCGACGAGATCCGGCAGGTCAAGGAGGCGTGCGGGTCCGCGCACCTCAAGGTGATCCTGGAGACCGGCGAGCTGGCGACCTACGACAACGTGCGGCGCGCGTCGTGGCTGGCGCTGCTGGCGGGCGGCGACTTCATCAAGACCTCGACCGGCAAGGTGGCGCCCGCGGCGACGCTGCCGGTGACGCACGTGATGCTCCAGGCCGTCCGGGACTGGCGCGAGCAGACCGGGGAGCTGCGCGGCGTGAAGCCCGCGGGCGGGATCCGCAGCACCAAGGACGCGATCAAGTACCTGGTGGCCGTGCACGAGGTCGCGGGACCGGAGTGGCTGACCGCCGACCTGTTCCGCTTCGGCGCCTCGACCCTGCTCAACGACCTGCTGATGCAGCGTCGGACCCAGTTGGACGGCCACTACAGCGGCCCCGACTACGTGACGGTGGACTGAACACGATGAGCCAGCTCTGGGAATACGCCCCCGCCCCCGAATCGCGGGACGTCGCGAACCTCAAGCCCGAGTACAAGATGTTCGTCGACGGCGAGTTCGTCGAAGGCTCCGGCGAGCCGCTGAAGACGATCAACCCCGGCACCGAGGAGGTCCTCGCCGAGGTCAGCACGGCGTCGGCGTCCGATGTGGACACCGCGGTCAAGGCCGCGCGCCGCGCCCACGACCGGGTGTGGAGCACGATGCCCGGTGCCGAGCGGGCCAAGTACATCTACCGCATCGCGCGGCTCGTCCAGGAGCGCTCGCGGGAACTCGCGGTGCTGGAGAGCCTGGACAACGGCAAGCCGATCAAGGAGTCGCGCGACGTCGACGTGCCGACGGCCGCGGCGCACTTCTTCTACCACGCGGGCTGGGCGGACAAGCTCTCCTACGCGGGCTACGGGCCGGACCCGAGGCCCCTCGGCGTCGCGGGCCAGGTGATCCCGTGGAACTTCCCGCTGCTGATGGCGGCGTGGAAGATCGCGCCCGCTCTGGCGACCGGCAACACGGTGGTGCTCAAGCCCGCCGAGACGACGCCGCTGACGGCGCTGGTGCTGGCCGAGATCATCCAGCAGGCCGACCTGCCGCCGGGCGTGGTCAACATCCTGCCGGGCGCCGGTGACACCGGCGCCGCGCTGGTCGGGCACGCCGGCGTGGACAAGGTCGCGTTCACCGGTTCGACCGAGGTCGGCAAGCTGATCCAGCGGCAGCTCGCGGGCACCGGCAAGAAGCTCACCCTCGAACTGGGCGGCAAGGCGGCGAACATCGTGTTCGACGACGCGCCGATCGACCAGGCCGTCGAGGGCATCGTCAACGGCATCTTCTTCAACCAGGGCCACGTCTGCTGCGCGGGTTCCCGGCTGCTGCTCCAGGAGTCGATCGCCGAGGAGTTCCTGGAGAAGCTGCGGATCCGCGTGTCGACGCTGCGCGTCGGCGACCCGCTGGACAAGAACACCGACGTCGGCGCGATCAACTCCCGCGAGCAGCTCACGAGGATCCAGGAGCTGGCCGCGGCGGGCGAGGCCGAGGGCGCCGAGCGCTGGACGAGCGCGTGCCCGTTGCCGGACAAGGGTTTCTACTTCGCGCCCACGGTGTTCTCCGGGGTGTCGCAGGCGATGCGGATCGCCCGCGAGGAGATCTTCGGCCCGGTGCTGTCGGTCCTCACGTTCCGCACGCCGGACGAGGCCGTGGCGAAGGCGAACAACACGCCCTACGGGCTGTCGGCGGGCATCTGGACCGACAAGGGCTCCCGCATCCTGTGGGCGGCGCAGAAGATGCGCGCCGGTGTGGTGTGGGCCAACACGTTCAACCGCTTCGACCCCACCGCCCCGTTCGGCGGCTACCAGGAGTCGGGCTTCGGTCGCGAGGGCGGCCGGGCCGGGCTGGAGGCGTACCTCGATGTCTGAGAACCGCGTGACCGTCGCCAAGACGTACAAGCTCTACATCGGGGGCAAGTTCCCGCGGTCCGAGTCGGCCCGCAGCTACCCCGTGACCGACGCGAAGGGCGCGTTCCTGGCGAACGCCGCCCAGGGCTCCCGCAAGGACGCCCGCGACGCGGTGTCGGCGGCCCGCAAGGCCTTCGCGGGCTGGTCCGGCGCCACGGCGTACAACCGCGGCCAGGTGCTGTACCGCGTCGCCGAGGTGCTCGAAGGCCGTCGCGACCAGTTCGCCACCGAGGTGTCGGCCGCCGAGGGCATCGGCGCGAAGAAGGCGCAGGCCCTGGTGGACGCGGCCATCGACCGCTGGGTCTGGTACGCGGGCTGGACGGACAAGATCGCCGCGGTGCTGGGCAGCTCGAACCCCGTCGCCGGGCCGTACTTCTCGTTCTCCACTCCCGAGCCGACCGGCGTCGTCGCGGTGCTCGCGCCGCAGCGGTCGTCGCTGCTCGGCCTGATCAGCGTGGTGGCCCCGGTGATCGCGTCCGGCAACACGGCCGTCGTGGTGACGAGCGAGGACCGACCGCTGCCCGCGATCACGCTGTCCGAGGTGCTGGCCACCTCCGACGTCCCCGGTGGCGTGGTGAACCTGCTGACCGGCAGGACCGCGGAGATCGCGCCCTGGCTGGCGTCACACGCGGACGTCAACGCGCTCGACCTCACCGGCGCCCCCGACGAGCTCCGCGCCGACCTGGAGCGGTCCGCGGCGGGCACCGTCAAGCGCGTCCTGCGCACCCGCGCGGCCGAGGACTTCACCGGTGAGCCGGGCACCAGCCGCCTGCGGGCGTTCCTGGAGACCAAGACGGTGTGGCACCCGGCGGGCGTGTGACGTGACCACCAGCACCGCGGCCGCCGCGAACCACCCGGCAGCGGCGCCCGCGGTGTTGGTCATCAGGTCGTCCACGTCGAAGATCCGGTGCCCCGCCGTGAGCTGAGCGGTCTCGATCCCCAGCGACACGGCGAAGCCGAGCGCCACCGTCCTCATCGGACCGAGGTGCCACAGCCACCGACCGAGGAACCCCAGCGGTGCGAACAGCAGCACGTTCAGCACCACCTGCTGGAACGTGAGCGTCTCCAGCGCCCGCGACGCGGGCAGCCCGTGCTTCGCCAGCTCAACGCCGATGTCGGCGACCCACTGGAACGGCACCGGCTGGAGCACCTGCTCCGGCGCCGCCCCGCCGATCGGCAGCAGCACCAACCCGACCAGCGTGGTGGAGTACAGCAGCGCGGCACTGGCGGTGACCAGCTGCTTCGGCTTCGCCAGCAGGAGGACCGGCCACAGGGCCGCGAAGCCCACCAGTCCCCACCCGATGGCCACGAGCTGTGCGTTCGTCATGCTTCGACGCTATGAGCCGACCTCGTGCTCGGGCATCGGTCGGAGAGTCCCCGCGGGGGCGTCCCCTCGGCCGTTCGGCCGACCGCGCGCGTACGCCCGCAGGATGATCAGCCGTCAGCACCGGGGACCACGGCGGTCGCGAAGAGCCCGCGCAGCGGGTCCGTCGAGCCGACCATGCTGATCCGGCAGGCCTCGTTGTACTCGGCCGGGTCCAGCAGTCCGAAGTCGACCCGCCGCCCGGCGTGCAGCGCGAGCTGGCGGAAGAACGCCCGCTGCGCGCGACCGTTGCCCTCGCGGAACGGGTGCAGCGCGTTCACCTCGGCGTAGAAGTGCGTGAAGCGGTCCAGGAAGCGCTCCTCGTCCGGGGTGGACAGGAACCGCTCCTCCCGGAGCTGCCCGAACACCTCGCCCGCGTAGGACTCGACGTGCGCCCAGTGCGCGAACGTCGCCGTGCGCGTCAGGTCGACCCGCCGGACCTCCCCCGCCCACGGGTAGACGTCGCCGAACAGGTGGCGGTGGAACGCGCACAGGTGCGCCAGGTCGAACCGGCCGGGCAGCACCACGGCCTTGAGCTGCGCGTCGCGCAGGAACGTCGCTTCGGCCTCGATCTGCCGCAACAGCACGGCGTCGACCACGCCGAGCTTGTTGACGAGCACCTTCGAGCCGGGATCGAGGTAGGGATCCTCGGCGGTCACGATCGGAGCAGCGCCTCGATCCGCCGCGCCACGGCCTCGTCCGCCCCGACCTCGCCGCGCACGACCGCGCGCGCGGCCTCCAGCGCCTCGGTGGACACGCTGAGCCCTTCGAGCCCCACCGACGCCCGCGCTTCCGCCACGGCCGTCTCCGGGTCGCTGGTGAGCCTGCGGAAGTACCGCCGCATCGCCTCGTGCGGGATCGGCGCGCTGCTGGGCTCGGAGTCCGGGAGGGCACCTCGGGCGGAGCGCCACGGCTCCTCCTCGTGCGCCATCTCGCTCAGCTCGTGCCTGCTGAACCCGGCGTACCGCTCGACGACCGACTCCACGACCGCGCGTTCGCCCGCCGCCAGCCGGGACGGGTCGCCCTCGTCCCACGAGTGCACCTCGGTCAGGCCGACGTGCCGCCGGTAGACCTCGGGCACCACGGGACCGCGGCTCCACGCCTCGATCGGCGCGTCGAACAGCGCCGTGCCGCGACCGGCGAGGTGCCACGCCTGGCTGTAGTAGAGGAGCTTCTGGAGCTTCATCGGCGACTCGGGCCCGGTGGCGGCCAGCAGCGCTGCCGCCACGTCGTGGACATCGGCCACGCCACCACCCCCTCAAGCCTCGTGAGCTGCGGTTTCAGCTACCCCGATCCTACCGGACCACGCGCTCAGCCGGTGCGCCAGTCGAGCCTCCCGTCGTGCGTGACGAGCGGTTCGCAGTGGCCGAGCCTGCTGCGCTGCTCCAGCGCCGTCGCCACCTGGTCGAGCATCTCCGTGACGGAGGTCCACTCCGGTTTCACCATCTCGTGGCACTCCCGGTCCCACTCCACGACGCAGCCGGACAGCACACCGGGACGCATGTCGACGGCCAGCGCGTCGCCGCAGCCGTCGAATGCGATCGGTAACCACATCGGGTGAAAACCCGTGGTCGGCGTGCCCGCCTCGGTGTCGAGCCCGGACGGCCAGAACGCCCGTTTCAGCCGCCACGAGCGCAGCGCGTCGGTCGGTCCGATCGGCGTGTAGAACGGCGGGAGGACCTCGGCGAACGCCAGGTTCTCCGTGCCACCGCACACCGACCACCACGTCCGGAGCTCATCCGGTGGAACGAGTCCTGTTTCCTGCGAAAGCGCCTGCACCGCGGCCGGGTCCTCACCATCGCGCAACTCGGAACCGGTTACCGGGGCGTGCTCTCCGAGCCAGTCCACTATCCGCTTCCAGTGCACCAGAACACCCACGTGTCCATGATCAAGGCGAGGCGTCCGGCGTGGTACCGCCCATCGGGGCACGATCGGGGCGTACCGGCTGGTCGAAAGCCCACACGGCACCGCGGCGGATGGTGCACGATTCCCGGAGCAGGGTCGCGGGAACGCCGGGGAGGGCGGGCCCGTCGAACATCGTGGAAAAGGGGTGGGGTCGTGGTGGAGAAGGGTTTCGGCGTCGACACCGACGCACTGGCGTCGTTCGGCACGACCGCGGCGGGACTGGGTGCCGAACTCGGGACCGTGGGCACGTCCACGCTCACCGGCGTCGACTCGCTGCCCGCCGACGCGTTCGGCGCCCTCGGCGGCGAGGTCGGGCTGTCGGCCGCGTTCCAGCAGGCCGCGAAGGCCCAGCTGGACGCCGTCGCCGCGGCGGCGGCCGGCCTGTCGGGCTTCGCCACGGCGGTGTCGAAGGCGGGCACCGCCTACACCGAGCAGCAGGCGCAGGCCGAGGACGACATCAACCACAGCTACCAGGTCTGAGTCAGGAGAACGGGTTCGTGGTCGACGTCGCGGGGTTCATCTCGTCACTGGTCCAGCCGATGCGGGACCACCTCGCCAAGCTGGAGGGCGACACCGGTGGCGCCACGCGCGCCGCGGACGCCTTCGGCAGGGCGAGCACCGCGCTGACCGACATCGACGGTCGGCACACCGGAGCCGCCAACGCGGTGCTCGGCACCTGGTACGGCGACAAGGCGAACACGTTCCAGTCGCGGGTCGCCACGCTGTCCGGCGGCCTCCAGGCGGTGGCGCGCAACAGCACCACCGCGCAGACGGCGGCGACGAGCGCCGTGAGCGCGGTGACGACCGGCCGCACCGCGATCCAGGGCCTGATCGACGAGTTCATCTCCTACGCGACCCCGAGGCTGGCGGCGGCGGTCGGCGCGGGTCTCTTCGGCGGTCCCGGCGCCTCGATCGCCGTGGCGGCCTCGATCGCGAGCGAGGCGCGCGAGTACGAGGGCAGGTCCGCGGGTGAGCTCCAGAAGGTGCGCGACCAGCTGACGGCGGCCGTGGCGCAGCTGAACGGGCTGGAGAAGCCGGACACGGGCGCGTTGAAGGCGCTGGGCGAGCCGATCGGCATCGAGCTGAGCGAGGGCACGACGTCCGCGTCCAGCGCGAGCACCGGCACCGGCGGCGACCCGGCCGCGCCCCCGGCCACGGGGTCGACCGGCGGCGGCGGGTCGGGCGGTGGAGGCACCGGCGGAGGCGGCGGCGGCGGTGGAGGGGGCGGCGGAGGTGGTGGCGGAGGCGGCGGCACCGGTCCTCGGCTGCCGGTCGCGATCCCGCCGCAGCCCGGCTCGGGCGTGGGCGTGAACCTGCCGGACGGCAGCAGCGCCGAGGCGCCGAACGAGCAGGCCGCCGCGGCCGTGCGCAACGCGCTGTCCGCGCTCGGCACGCCGTACGTGTGGGGCGGCGCGAACCCGCCGCAGGGCACGGATTGCAGCGGCCTGACCCAGTGGGCCTACGCGGGCGCCGGCTTCGACCTGCCCCGGCCCGCGTCGTCGCAGGCGATGGGGGCCTCGGTGCCCGCGGACCAGCTCCTGCCCGGCGACCTCGTCGTGTGGAGCGGGCACGTGGCGATGGTGATCGGCAACGGCCAGATCGTGGAGGCGGGCGACCCCGTCCAGGTCGGCAACCTGCGGACCAGCAACAGCGGCATGGAGTTCTACGGCTTCTACCGGCCGACGGCCTGATCAGCGCGGGGCGTACATGATCAGGCCGACGCCGAGCAGGCAGACCAGGGTCCCGGTGACGTCCCAGCGGTCCGGCCGGTAGCCGTCGACGACCGCACCCCAGGCGAGCGACCCGGCCACGAACACCCCGCCGTACGCGGCGAGGATCCGGCCGAAGTGGGCGTCCGGCTGGAGGGTCGCGACGAAGCCGTACAGGCCGAGCGCGACCACCCCGCCGCCGATCCACAGCCAGCCGCGGTGTTCGCGGACGCCCTGCCACACCAGCCAGGCGCCGCCGATCTCCGCGACGGCGGCCAGCGCGAACAGCAGAACCGACCGGAGCACGACCATGCGGCCAACGTAGTGGCCGCCGTTCCGGCACACTGACCGGAAAGGGGGTGGGCACGTGAGTGATCTCGACGACCAGGTCGGCGCGGAGGTCGACCGCGCGAACCGGAGGGTGGTGGAGACCGAGCGGCGGGTCGCCGACCACCTGGCCCGCGGCGGCCCGGTGCTGGGCCGGGCGACCTCGGCGGACGGGACCGTCACCGTCGTCACGCCGCCCGGCGCGGCACCCTCCGAGATCAACCTGGAGCCCGGCGCGCTGCGCATGGGCCCGGACGCGCTGGCCGACGAGATCGTCCGCGTCGCCGCGCGCGCCGCCCGTGACGCGGGTGCCCGCCTGCACCGCTCGCTGGGCCGCGTCGTCGACCCCGGCACCGCGAACGGCCTCGCCGAACTCGGCTTCGAGCCGGGGGCCGAGGAACCCGCCCCCGAGCGGTGGTCCCGGTGAACGAGGTCGACGGCGCCGAGCAGCGCAGGCAGGCGGCGGAGCGGTTGACCGAGGTGCTGGCGAACTCCACGGGAACGGCCGAGCACCCGAGCCGCATGGCGGTCGCGACGGCGACGGCGACCGGTGTGCTGACGTGGCTGCGGCTGCACCCCCACGCGCTCGGGCACGGCCCTCGGGCCGTCGGGCAGCTCGTGGTCGAGACCGCGAGGCTGGCCACCGACGCCGCGGTGCAGCGCGGGTACAACGAGCTGGCGAAGTCGTTGGGCGACAGCATGGCCATCGCCGTCGAGGGCTTCGCCGGACCGCCGCCGTTCCGCACGGCGGCCGACGCCGCGGGCCGGGCCCCGTACACCGACGCCCCTCCTCCCTCGCGGCACCGGGAACCCGCCGCCCCGCGCCCCGCGGAGCAGTTCCGCGAGCGCGGCGGCGTGCGGCAGGTGTTCCAGCCCGCCGAGCAGCCGCCGTACGGCGGCACGATCGAGGCGCCCACCGAGGCGCCTCCCGCTCGGCCGTTCGCACCAACCCCGCCTCCACCCGCGCGGGCCGGCCGCACGCCCCGCCCGCCGGTGGACGACGATGAGGACGCGTACTTCGCGGATCCGTTCGGCACCGGCGGTTTCGGCCGTTGATCCACCCCGTAGGCTTTGCCGCGCATCCGCACGGCATGGTGTGACCTGGAGGTCTGATGGCGCAGGACATCGTCCCTATCGAACTGGGGCTGACCCAGGGGGACCTGGTCACGCTGTGGGCTCCCCGCTGGCGTGAAGAGGGTGAGGAGTGGGAGGCCTTCCTCGGCCACGAGGAGGACCTGTACGCGTTCCCCGACGCCGCCCACCTCGCGGCGTTCGTCCGCAAGGTCGAGGAGCACGACCTGGCCGACCACCCGGCGTGGCACTCGGTGCCCGCGCTGTCGGTCGGCGACCTCTCGCCGGACGAGAACCACCAGTTCGACCTCGTCGGCGTGCCCGAGCTGGTCGCGGACGACCCCGACACGTGGGTGATCGGCGAGCTGGCCGACGTCATCGCGATCGTGCGCTCGCTCGCGGACGTGTGCGACCTGGAGAAGGTGCACGAGGTGCTGGACTCGGCGGAGGGCTTCTCGCTCCTGCCGCAGGGCACGCTGCCGTTCAGCGGCCGCGAGGGCACCGCGCTGTGGACCGAGCTGTCCGAGGTCATCGCCGAGAAGTGGGACGACGTCCTCGACGCCATCGACAGCGTCGTGACGACGCCGGACGTGGACGAGAACGTCCTCGCGGGCGCGCAGAAGGAACTCGCGATCCTCCAGGAGGCGCAGGCCGCCGCGGAGGCCGAGGACGACGACGCCGACGAGGACGAAGAGGCCGAGCCGACGGGCTTCTGGGCCGAGGTCGGCATCGACCCGATCAAGGTCATCACCGGCCAGGGCGAGTACTACACTCTGCGCTGCTACCTCGACGACCAGCCGGTGTTCCTGGGCCGCAAGGGCCGCATCGACGCGTTCACGTCGCCGCGCGCGCTGTCCCGCTTCCTGGTCGAGGCCGAGGACAACGACCTGGCCGAGGTGTCGACCTTCCAGGAGATCGTCGTCAAGGCGACCGGCGGCGACCTGGAGGTCGACGTCGACCCGGACAACGTCTACGTGCTGACCGGCCTGGACGAGGACATCGCCGACGGCCCGGACGCGGTCGACCCGACGCAGCTCGACCTCGCGGTGGAGCTGTTCGAGGACGCCGCCGAGTGGGCGCACGACGACAGCGTGAAGGTCGCGCTGAACAAGTCCGAGAGCCTCGGCTGGCTGGTGTCCTACGTGCTCAAGCCCGACCCCACGCGGCTCGCGCCCAGCGCGCCGTTCGAGGCCGAGGTCACGGCGTGGCGCACGCTGTCCGCCGCGTTCGAGGACCGGCTGAACATCCACTAGGCCCGCCGCGGCAGGGCCCCCGCCGCGGCGGGGGCCCTGTCGCGTCGTCAGGCCTTGAGGGCCGCGTAACCGGGGACGATCACGTCGTCGATGATCGCGTTGCGCTCGGCGAACGGGATGAACGCGGACTTCATCGCGTTGATCGCGAACGTCTCCAGGTCGGCCCAGCCGTAGCCGAACGCCTCGACCAGCGCGGCGTTCTCGCCGGACGCGGAGCACTGGCTCATCAGCCGGTTGTCGGTGTTGACGGTGACCCGCAGGCCCGCCTTGTACAGCTTGTCGAACGGGTGCTCGGCGTGCGTCTTCGCGATGCCGGTGTGCAGGTTCGACGTGGGGGCGACCTCCAGCGCGATGCGCCGGTCGCGGACGTAGCTCGCGACCCGGCCCAGCTCGGCGTGCTCGCCGTCGAACTCGATGTCCTCGACGATCCGGACGCCGTGGCCGAGGCGCTCGGCGCCGCAGATCTGCACGGCCTCCCACACGGACTCGACGCCCGCCGCCTCGCCCGCGTGGATGGTGAAGTGGGCGTTCTCCTTGCGGAGGTACTCGAACGCCTCCAGGCCGCGGGTGGGCTCGAAGCCCGCCTCGGGACCCGCGATGTCGAAGCCGACGACACCGGCGTCGCGGTACTTCACGGCCAGCTCGGCGTAGGGCAGCCAGCCGTCGTTCTGGCGCATGGCGCACAGCAGCGTTCCGACGCGGATCTGCTTCCCGGCCGCGGCGGCGGTGCGCTCGCCCTGGCGGAAGCCCTCCTGGATGGCCTCCACGATCTGCTCCAGGCGCATCCCGCGCTCGGTGAACAGCTCGGGGGCGTAGCGGACCTCGGCGTAGACCACGCCGTCGGCGGCCAGGTCCTCGGCGGCCTCCGCGGCGACGCGCACCAGCGCGGCCTCGTCCTGCATGACGCCGCAGGTGTGGGCGAAGCCCTCCAGGTAGCGGACGAGGGAGCCCGAGTCCGCGTTCTCGCGGAACCAGTCGCCGAGCTGTGCGGCGTCGGTGGTGGGCAGTCCGGGGTGGCCGGACGCCTCGGCGAGTTCGATCACCGTCTGGGGACGGAGGCCACCGTCCAGGTGGTCGTGCAGCAGCACCTTCGGCGCGCTGCGGATGGCCTCCAGGGCAAGGGGAGTCGACATGGCCGACACGTTATACCTGGCGACACGCCGTGGGATCAGCACGGCAAACGATCTTGGAAGCCCTATGATCAACAATCGCGTTACCTTGATCGCCTGAAACAACCCGGTCGTGTGCCGGCAAGACGTTGCGCACTCGTGATGCGCTACGGACCGCGATCGCGAATTGGGCTTTAGTCACTCACACGGTCGCGATTCACGCGCAGGAGTAGTCTGGCTCCATTCAGTTACCACCGAGTAGCCTCCGGTTCGTTAACTCTAATGGAGCAGTCACTCCGCGAAACCGGGCGATCCGAGCCGGGGGGTGCTACAAACTCGGGCCCCAACCTGGATAGGCTCCCGGAAGTCTCCCCCTCCCCTGGACGAAGGCATTCAGCCGTGACCGAGAACACCAGCTCCACGATGTCCTTCGACCGGATGCGCAACATGCTCACGCGCGCCGCGGAGATCCGTGAGAGCGAGCAGCAGCAGATCTTCGATGCTCTGGACGAGATCCACGCGCGGATGTCTCCGCTCGAGTCGCTGGGTTCCGTTCGCAAGCGCCTGTCCGAGCTGCCCGACCGGACCGAGGTCAGCGTGCTGGCCGAGCGCCTGGACGAGGCGCTGTCCAAGCTGGAGGCGCAGGACACCGCCGTCCAGGGCATCAGCCGGGCCGTCGACGGGCTCGTCGACAAGCTCGCCAAGCCGTTCGCGCAGCTCGACGGCCGTCTCGACGGCGTCGCGGGCCGCTTCGAGGGCGTGGCGGGCCGGATGGACGGGCTCGAGGACAAGCTCGCGCACATCCACAAGCGCATCGACGACCTCGACGGCCACCTCGACAAGCAGGACGGGAAGGCCGAGCAGCTCCCCTCGCTCGTCACCGGTCCGCTGCGCGAGCGCATCGAGACCCTCGAAGCGTCCCTGCGCGGCCGTCTGGACGAGGTCGACGAGGGCGTGCACGAGCACCTCGACGGCACCCGCGAAGGCCTCCAGAAGTCGCTCACGGACTCCGCCAACGCCCTGCACGGGCGCCTGGACGAGACCCGCGACAACCTCAACTCCACGCGCGACGGCCTGCACTCGTCCCTCACCGAGACCCGCGACTCGCTGCACTCGTCCCTCTCGGACACCCGCAGCACGGTCAACGGCAAGCTGGACGAGGCCCGCGAGGCGCTGCACACCGCCCTGGAGGAGACCCGCGACCAGGTCGACGCGACCGACCGCCTCGAAGCGCTCGCGCAGCGCCTGGAGCAGGTCACCTCGCGCCTCGACACCATGACCAACCGCCTCGACGCGGTCGAGGACGACTTCACCGCGCGCCTCGGCGAGCTGTCCGGCGTGGTCGAGCAGGGCCTGGTCAAGGTCGAGGGCTCCGTGGCGGCCCGTCCGGACGTCGAGTCGCTGACGTCGCTGGTGCGCAAGAGCAACCAGGAGTCGGAGCTGCGGATCGGCGGCCAGCTGGACGAGGCCATGGCCACGTTCGCCGAGCTGATCCTCGGCGGCGGCTCGCCCACCCCGCCCCCGCCGCCCACCGCACTGCCCAGGCCGCAGCGCCGGACCCGCAAGAACGGTCCGAAGCCCCCCGGCAAGGAGCACATGGACGACGACGAGATGGCCGCCGAAGGCGCCTGACCGCCACGCCGAAGGCCCGACTCCCGCACCGGGGGTCGGGCCTTTCGCTTGCCGCGGAGCCGATTCCAGGGCTGGGTGACGCACGCCACCGCATTCGGAACGTCACAGCTCCAACGGCAACCACCCGCCCGCGCTCCGGCTTGGGAACGCAGGACCCGGCCGGCGATCAGATCCCCTCGCCGCTCCAGGGCTCAACCGCCCGCCCGCGCTCCGGCTTGGGAACGACAGGACCCGGTCGGGGACCAGATCCCCCTCCCCGCTCCAGCACTCCACGACGGCCCCGCGCTCCAGCACAACCGCCCGTCCCGCTCGACCGAAGGCCACGTTCCGCCTCAAGGCTCCGCGACAACCCCGGCCCCGGCTCCGGCCGAACCGCCCGCCCGGAGCGGAGACCTCATCCCGTCCAGGACTCCGCGGCAACCCGACCGCCCAACCAGGGAGCAGGCCAGTCCCGCCCCACGACCTCCACGGTCACCCCGGCCCGGAGCGCGGGGCCGCCGTCGAGCCCAGCCGCCCAGCCGGGAAGCGGCTCGGATCAGGACTCCAGGGCCGCCTTCGCCCAGGCCACCAGTTCGGGGTTGGCGCTGGTCGCCGCCGTGCGGTAGACCTCCTGCGCCGCCGCCCGGTCCCCCTGCGCCTCCAGGGTCTTGGCCAGCCCGCGCAGCGCCATGGGCGTGGTGGCCGGGTCGTCCAGGGCCGCCACCTGCCGGAAGAGGGCCGCGGCCTCCGCGTGCTGGTTCCTGACCAGGTGCACCTCGGCCAACCCGACGCGGGCCCGTGGACCGCGTTCCAGCGGCCTCGTGCTCGCCGCCGCCGCGAAGGCCGCCTCCGCCTCGTCCACGGCGCCCCGCTTCAGGTGCAGGAAGCCGAGGTTCACGCCCGCCAGGTATGCGTAGAGCGGGTCCTCCGTGGCCACCGCCTGCTGGTAGGCGCGTTCCGCTCCGGCGGCGTCGTCCTGGTCCGCCATGGTGATGGCCAGCGAGAACGCCGCGGCGGGCAGCGACTCCGGGTGCTCCATCGCCTTGCGGAAGCCGTCGCGGGCCACGTCGCGGCGGCCCGCGGTGTAGGCCGCCGCGGCCAGGCCGTAGGCGTCGGCGGGCGAGGTGATCGCCAGCAGGTCCGGGGCGGTGTCCTCCGGCAGGGGCGTGCCCGCCTCGGCGGTGACGACGTAGTCGAGCGGTTCGAAGCCGCCGGTGACCCTGCGGAGCAGCGCCACCTGGGAGGCGATGGGGGTCGTCGCCCACGACAGGCCCGCCGCGAAGACGTCCTCCGTGGGGTCCACGCCCACGGTGATGCGTTCGAGGTACTTCGGGAACAGCCGGACCAGCTCCGGTTCGGTGACGGGCCGTCCGAGGCCGACCCTGCGGGCGTCGACGGCCGCTCGGGCGATGGCCTGGCCCGCCGGGCTGTCGCGCCTGCCCGCGCGGAGCTTGCGGACCAGTTCCTCACCGCCCACCAGGACCTCGCCGATGCCGGACGTGGTCGTGAAGCCCGGCTCGTCGGGGTAGTCGTCGCGCGCCGCCGCCAGCTCGGCCGCCGTCAGCTCGAACGGGAGGTCCACGACCGTCGCCCTCGCCAGCGCCGAGCGGGCCGCCGCGCCCACGTCCGAACCGGTGCGCAGGGCCGCCTCGTGGCGGGACGTGGTGATGGTGCCGACCAGGACGGCCCTGGTGGCCCAGAAGTCCAGGACGGCGGTGGTGAGCAGGTCGAGGTCGGTGGTGGTGAGGTCGTCCAGCAGGACGACCGCGTCCTCCAGCGGCAGCGGGGGTTCCAGCCTGGACAGCTCGGCGACGGCCCTGGTGTCGCGGGGCAGCACCACGTCGGCGTCCGGGTGGGTGTGGCGCAGCGCCTCGGCCAGGGTGCGGGACTTGCCCGCCTTCGAGTCGCCGCGCAGGAGCACGAAGCGGCGCGAGCCCAGCGCGTAGCGGAGCGGGCGGTCCGCCGTGCGGGGGACGTACGGGTTGGCGCCGTCCGTGTGCCTCGTCCTGGTGGCACCGCAGTCCACATCGGACAGGGCGCGGGCCTTGGGCAGCGGCCACTGGCGCAGCAGCGGGCTCACCGCCGCGCGCCACTCGCGGTCGCCCTTCGCCCTCTTCTCCTGCAACTCCGCCCGCTTGCCGAGCAGGGCGGCCAGCAGGCCGACCACCATCAGCACCAGGGCGAAGGGGAGGGCGGCGGTCGGCAGGGTGACGGCCTTGTCGACCGCCGCGTACACGGCCAGCGCCGCGCCGACGACCAGTGCGACGCAGCCGCACAGGAAGGCCGTGCGGGCGCGGCGCAGTTCGGTGCTCAGGGGAACCACGGTCAGCCTCGAATGGTGTCTATCACCAGCGGTCCGTGGGTGGTGGCGGTGTCGGTCACCGCGTAGCCGCCGGTCAGCGCCTCCAGAGCGTAGGGCACGGCGTCCGGGGTGTCGGTGCGCAGTTCCAGCAGCGGCTGCCCGCGCTCCACGCGGTCACCGGGTTTGGCCAGGCAGAGCACGCCCGCGCCCGCCTGCACCGGGTCCTCCTTGCGCGCCCGGCCCGCTCCCAGCCGCCACGCGGCGACCCCGACGGCGTAGGCGTCCAAAGTGGACAGAACGCCGTCCTCGGGGGAGGTGACCACGTGCTTGTGCGCGCCGACCGGCAGCGGGGCGTCGGGGTCGCCGCCCTGGGCCCGGATCATCCGCTCCCACGTCTCGTACGCCCGACCGGAGGCCAGGACCTCGGCCGGGTCGACCGAGATCCCCGCCAGCGACAGCATCTCCCCGGCCAGCGCCACGGTCAGCTCGACCACGTCGGCCGGTCCGCCGCCCCGCAGCACCTCCACCGACTCGGCGACCTCGACGGCGTTGCCGACCGCGACGCCCAGCGGCACGGACATGTCCGTGAGCAGGGCGCTGATCCTCAGCCCGTGGTCGACGCCGATGGACACCAGCGCGTCGGCCAGCGCCCTGGCCTGCGGCAGGGTCTTCATGAACGCGCCGGAGCCGACCTTCACGTCCAGCACCAGCGCCTCGGCGCCCTCGGCGATCTTCTTGCTCATGATCGAGCTGGCGATGAGCGGGATGGCCTCGACCGTGGCCGTCACGTCGCGCAGCGCGTACAGCTTGCGGTCCGCGGGGGCCAGGCCCTCGGTGGCCGCGCAGACCACCGCGCCGGTGGACGAGAGCTGGGCTGCGATCTCGTCCAGCGAGAGCTGGGCGCGCCAGCCGGGGATGGACTCCAGCTTGTCCAGCGTGCCGCCGGTGTGGCCGAGGCCCCGGCCCGAGAGCTGGGGCACGGCCGCGCCGCACGCGGCGACCAGCGGCGCGAGCGGCAGGGTGATCTTGTCGCCGACGCCGCCGGTCGAGTGCTTGTCCACGGTGGGGCGGTCCACGTCGAGCGAGAGCCGGTCGCCGGACAGGACCATCGCCCTGGTCCAGCGGGCCGTCTCGGACGACTCCATGCCGTTGAGGAAGATCGCCATGGCCAGCGCGGACATCTGCTCGTCCGCGACGTCGCCCCTGGTGTAGGCGGCGACGACCCAGTCGATCTGCTCGTCGGTGAGCCGGTGCCCGTCGCGCTTGGCCCGGATCACGTCGACCGCGCTGAAGCTCATGGCAGGTCCTCCGGTCCGAACGCGTCGGGCAGCACGTCGCTCATCGGCAGCACGCCGCGCGGGGTGTCCACGAGGCACGAGGCACCGCCCAGCTCGAACAGCACCTGGCGGCAGCGACCGCACGGCATCAGCAGGTCGCCCGCGCCGCTGCGGCACGCCACGGCCACGAAGCGGCCGCCGCCGGTCAGCCGGAGCTGACCGGCCATCGTGCACTCGGCGCACAGCCCGACGCCGTACGCCGCGTTCTCCACGTTGCAGCCCACCACGATCCGGCCGTCGTCGCACAGCGCGGCCGAGCCGACCTGGAGCCCGGAGTACGGGCAGTAGGCGTTCTGGGCGGCCTCCACCGCCCGTTCCCGCAGCAGGGCCCAGTCGACCTCAGCCACGGCGGTACACCACGCCGTCCGCCGCGGGCATCCTCAGCCGTTGCGACGCGACGGCCAGCACGACCAGTGTGACCAGGTGCGGGGCGTACGCGGTGAGCTCGCTCGGGACCTCGTCGACGCTGTAGTACACGCCGTAGAGCAGGCCCGCGGCGACGATGCCCGCCGCCGCGGCGAACCAGCGGCGGCGGACGAGCTGCCAGACCACGATGACCGCGAGCAGCAGCACCGCGCCGTAGACGAGCGCGAGG
Organism: Umezawaea sp.; assembly: GCF_057122925.1. Taxonomy (NCBI): domain Bacteria; kingdom Bacillati; phylum Actinomycetota; class Actinomycetes; order Pseudonocardiales; family Pseudonocardiaceae; genus Umezawaea; species Umezawaea sp. The sequence continues at coordinate 84,186 of NZ_DBNGPQ010000140.1, forward strand.
AACGTCTTGCCGCCGCTGCGCAGCTGGAGGCCGTCGGCGTAGCCGAACAGGGCCGCGCCGCCGAGCAGGCCACCGGGACGCCAGTTGCCGAAGATCATCGCCGCGAGGCCGATGAACCCGCGGCCGTTGGTCTGGCCCTCCAGGTAGCCGGGGTTGCCGGGGTTCAGCACGAGCGCCGCGCCGCCGATGCCCGCGAGGGCGCCGGACATGACCACGGCCGCGTACTTGTACAGGTAGACGTTGACGCCCAGCGACTCCGCGGCCGTCGGGTTCTCGCCGCACGACCGCAGCCGCAGGCCGAACCGCGTGCGCCACAGGACCAGGTAGCTGCCGATCACGAACAGGACCGCCAGCATCGTCAGCGGGGAGACGCCGGTGATCAGGCCGCGCAGGATGCCCGCGACGTCGGAGATGGCCACCCGCTGCTCGTCCTCCAGCGTCTTGAGCCAGTCGGACAGGCCCCCCGCCGAGTACGTGTCGAACTTCGGCACCGCCGGGGACTCGCGCGGGTTGTTCGAGATCGGGAAGAAGATCAGCGTGGACAGGTACTTCGTCAGTCCCGCGCCGAGCAGGTTGATCGCCACACCGGAGACGATGTGGTTGACGCCGAACGTCACGGTGGCGATGGCGTGCAGCAGGCCGCCCAGCGCGCCGAACACGGCGGCGGCGGCGAGCGCGGCCCACGGGCCCCACTGGTAGCCGGCCCACGCCGCGCCCCAGGTACCCATGATCATCATGCCTTCGAGGCCGATGTTGACCACGCCCGCGCGTTCCGCCCACAGGCCGCCGAGACCCGCGAGCAGGATCGGCAGCGCCAGCCGGACGGCGGTCTGGATGGTGCCGGACGACGTCAGCTGCGGCACGCCGGTCAGGTACGAGGTGGTGGACAGCAGCGCGATGGCGCCCGCCATCGCGATCATGCCCGTCGCCCAGCCGGGCAGCGCCTTCTTGCGCTGCGGCGGGATGGACGTCAGCGGTGCGTCGGTCAACGCGGTCATGCCGCACCTCCCACGGGCTCGGCGGTGCCGAGCTGTCGGCCGACGCGCCGCTGTTCGGCGGCCAGCTCGTAGCGGCGGACGACCTCGTAGGCGACCACGACGGACAGCACGATCGCACCCTGCATGATCGTCACGATCTCCCTCGGCACGCCCACGTTGTCCAACGCGAGGCCCGACTTGTCCAGGAACGCCCACAGCAGCGCGCCGAACGCGATGCCTCCGGGGTGGTTGCGGCCGAGCAGCGCGACGGCGATGCCGGAGAAACCGATGCCCGCGGGGAAGTTCAGGTTGTACGTGTGGTCGCGGCCGAGGATCTCGGGCATCGAGACCAGACCCGCGATGGCACCGGAGAGCAGCATCGCGACCAGGATCATCTTCTTCGCGCTGACACCGCCCGCGGCGGCGGCCGTGGACGACTCGCCGGACGCCCGCAGCTCGAAGCCGAAGCGGGTGCGGTTCATCATCACCCAGTAGCCGATGCCCAGCGCCGCGGCCAGGAACACCAGGCCGAAGATCGTGCCGGAGCCGCCGAGCGAGATGCCGGGCACCCAGCCGGACGACGCGATCTCGGGCGTGCGGATGTTGTTGCCCCGCAGCTCGCCGAACACGTCGTCGCGGATCAGGTACGCCGCCAGGCCGAGCGCCAGCCCGTTCATCATGATCGTGGAGATGACCTCGTTGACGCCGCGCGTCACCTTGAGGATCGCCGGGATCGCGGCCCACGCCGCACCCGCGACGGCGGCGACCAGGATGATCGCCAGCGCGTGGATGCCGGGCGGCAGCGCCACCGAGCCGCCGAACACGGCCGCGACGACCGCCGCGACCCGGTACTGGCCCTCGACGCCGATGTTGAACAGGTTCATCTGGAAGCCGATCGCGACGGCGAGCGCCGCGATGTAGTACGTGCCCGTGCTGTTGATGATGTCGACCGCGGTCGACCCCTGGCCGACCTGCGTCACCATCGCGCCGAACGCCTTCAGGGGGTTCGCCCCCGAGACGAGCAGCGCGATTCCGCACAGCAGAGCGGAGAACAGGATCGCCAGCGCAGGCGGAAGCAGATTGCCGCGCACCTTGCCCATCAGCGCTCGCCTTCCTCGACTGAGTCGTCAACGGCAAGTTCCGCCACCGCGTCGCTGGTGCTGCCCGCACCGGTCATCGCGCTGCCCAGGTCTTCCGGTGTGACGGTGTTCGGGTCCGCGTCGGCGACGAGCCTGCCGCGCAGCATGACCTTGATGGTGTCCGACAGGCCGATCAGCTCGTCCAGGTCGGCGGAGATGAGCAGCACGGCGAGGCCCGCGGCCCGCGCGCGCTTGATCTCGTCCCAGATCAGCGCCTGCGCGCCGACGTCGACGCCGCGGGTCGGGTGCGACGCGATGAGCAGCACGGGGTCGCCGGACAGCTCGCGGCCGACGACCAGCTTCTGCTGGTTGCCGCCGGACAGCGCGGCGGCGGCCACGTCGATGCCCGGCGTGCGGACGTCGAACTCGTCCACGATGCGCTGGGTGTCCTCCTTGGCGCCCGCGATGTCGAGCCAGGCGCCCCGCGCGGTGGGCTTGCGGGTCTGGTAGCCCAGGATCCTGTTGGCCCACAGCGGTTGCGTGAGCAGCAGGCCCTGGCGGTGGCGGTCCTCGGGGATGTACCCGATGCCCGCCTCGCGCCGGGCGAGCGTGCCCAGCCTGGTGAGGTCGCGCGACGCGCCCCCGGCGTCGACGAGGGCCACGTGGCCCGACGACGCCCGGCGCATCCCCATGATCGTCTCGACCAGCTCGGTCTGGCCGTTGCCCTCGACGCCCGCGATGCCGACGACCTCGCCGGAGCGGACCACGAGGTCGATGCCGTCGAGCACCGGCCGGGTGCCCTCCTGCGCCACCAGCGCGAGGCCCTCGACGCGGAGCACCTCGCGGTCGGTGACCGTGGACTCCCTGGTCTCCGGGCTGGGCAGCTCGCTGCCGACCATCATCTCCGCGAGCTGCCGGGAGCTGACCGCCTTGGGGTCGGCGGTGCCGACCGTCGTGCCGCGGCGGATGACCGTCACGGAGTCGGCGATGGCGCGCACCTCGTCCAGCTTGTGCGAGATGAAGAGGAACGTGAAGCCGCGCTCCTGCATGCTCCGCAGGGTCGCGAAGAGCTCGTCCACCTCCTGCGGCACGAGCACCGCGGTCGGCTCGTCCAGGATGATCACCTTGGCACCGCGGTAGAGCACCTTGAGGATCTCCACGCGCTGCCGGTCCGCGACGCCGAGCCTCTCCACCAGCACGCCGGGGTCGACGTTCAGGCCCGTGTCGCCCGCGAGTTCGAGGATCCGCTTGCGCGCCCTGCCGCCGATGCCGTGCAGCGCCTCGGCGCCGAGCACGACGTTCTCCTGGACGGTCAGGTTGTCGGCCAGCATGAAGTGCTGGTGCACCATGCCGATCCCGACCTTGATCGCGTCGGCCGGGGTGCGGAAGTGGACGCGCTCGCCCGCCACGTCGATGGTGCCCTCGTCGGGGTGCTGCATCCCGTAGAGGATCTTCATCAGGGTGGACTTGCCCGCGCCGTTCTCACCGCACAGGGCGTGGACTTCGCCGACTCGGACGCTCAGGTGGACGTCGCTGTTGGCGACGACGCCGGGGAAGCGCTTGGTGATGCCGGACAGCACGACGGCGGGCGGGCCTTCGGGATCCCCGATGGCCGCCGGCAGGTCGGCGGAGGTGGAACCGCTCATCGTTGAAAACTCCCACTACGACGTGCAAGGCCCCACGAGACGTGCTCGCGGGGCCCAGCACGACCGGCAGTCTGACGTCAGCTGCTCGGCTTGTCCGAGACGGTGATCTTGCCTTCGATGATCTGGGCCTTGTAGCCCTCGAGGACCGCCGCCAGGTCGGCGTCGATCTTGCCACCCGACGTGGCGTAGCCGACGCCGTCCACCTTCAGGTCGAAGACCTTCGGCAGGCTCGCCAGGTCGTTCTTCGCGACGGCCTTGACGAAGTCGAAGACCGCGACGTCGACGCGCTTGAGCATGGACGAGACGATCACGTCCTTGGACTCGGCGACCGTGGCCTGGTTGTACTGGTCGGAGTCGACGCCGATGGCCTTGGCGCCGCCCGCCTTGGCAGCGGCGAAGACGCCCTTGCCGGAGGCACCGGAGGCGTGGTAGAGCACGTCGGCGCCCGCTTCGATCTGGCCCTGCGCGACGACCTGGCCCTTGGTCGGGTCCTGGAACCCGGTGAAGTCACCGGCCGGGGTCAGGTACTTCTGCTCGATCTTGATGTCCGGGGCCGCCTTCTTGGCGCCCTGCACGTAGCCCGCCTCGAACTTCTGGATCAGCGGGATGCTGACGCCGCCGACGAAGCCGATGTGGCAGCCCTTGCTCTGGTACGCGGCGATGACGCCCGCGAGGAAGGAGCCCTGCTCCTCGGCGAACACCAGGCCGGTGACGTTCGGCGCGCCCTCGACGACGCCGTCCACGATGCCGAACTTGACGTTCGGGAACTCGGGGGCGACGACCTTCAGCGACTCGGCGTAGGCGAAGCCCACGGCGACGATCGGGCTGAAGCCGTCCGTCGCGAGCTGGCGCAGACGGGTCTGCTTCGCGTCCTCGGCCTCGTTGGGGGCCGCGGTCAGCTCCTTGACGTTCTCGGCCTTGAGGCCCAGCTCCGCCTTGGCCTTGTCCAGACCGGCGGCGGCGGAGTCGTTGAACGACGCGTCGCCGCGGCCACCGATGTCGTAGGCCAGGCCGACCTTGAGCGCGCTGCCGTCCACCTTGGCGGAGTCGGCGGCGGCGCTGCTGCTCGCGGCGGCCGCCGGGGGCTTCTCGGCCAGCTTGCAGCCGCTGGTGGCGGTTCCGCTGGAACCCCCGCTGCTGGTGGTGCTGCCAGAGTCCTTGGCACACGCTGCCATCGACATGACGCTGGTCAGCGCGATCGCGGCAACCGCGATGCCCCGCATTCGACGACGCACGGCTCGTCTCCCTCCCTGCTCAACCGAGCAGACACTCCCGACAACAACGCCGTCGGGTCTTCCGAGTGGCGAACCGTACCCCCTGGTAACGACCTCAGGACGCACGCGGGCTCGCACGTGACCTAATCGTTGATGCGATCGACATCGTTCGCCACTCGACGTAACCCGGCGGTCTCCGGGTGTGGCCAGGGAGCACGGGGAACGGCGGTCCCGGCCCCCTCCCGGAGGTCAACTGTGGAAATCCGCCACCGAAGCGGTCCGTGCGGGATCCCGCACGGACCGGGCGGGCCCGCGGCGTGCGGTCGCGGCCCCGCGGGCACCGTGCGCCGCACCCGGTTCCGAGGACCGCTCGGATTCCCGATCGCGAACGCCGGGAGCGTGCGGATCGATCCAGGTCACCCAGAAGAACGACCGCGTGTTCCATCGATCACAGAGCGGGTGCGGCCGTTGGGTCCGTTCGTGTTCACAGGTCTAGCATCGGATGGTCAAGGTCTTTCTCAATAGTTGAGCTCACAGACCAACCACCACTGACGTTGGAGGCCGTTGCGCATGGCCAGTACCACCGCGACTGAGCGGGAGGGCACCTCCCGAGGGGGCGGCACGCTGTACCGCGGCGATCTGGGCATGTGGTCATGGGTCGCCCACCGCATCACCGGTGTCCTCACCTTCTTCTTCCTGTTCGCGCACGTCATCGACACCGCGCTCGTCCGCGTGTCGCCGCAGACGTACGACGCGGTGATCGAGGTGTACAAGAACCCGGTCGTCAACGTGATGGAGATCGGCCTCGTCGGCGCCGTGCTCTACCACGCGCTCAACGGCATCCGCATCATGCTGGTCGACTTCTGGGAGAAGGGTCCGCGCTTCCAGCGCGGCATGCTCTGGGCCACCCTCGGCATCTGGGTCGTCGTCATGGTGCCCGGCGCCTACTTCATGATCGAGCGGACGCTGTCCGACCTGTTCGGGGGCAACTGATGTCGAACGCACTCGACCTGGCCAAGCCGCGCGCGCCGCGCAGGCCCGCCGCCCGCCGCAGCAACTTCGAGCTCTACAGCTGGCTGTTCATGCGCATCTCGGGCATGGCGCTCGTGGTGCTGGTCCTCGGGCACCTGTTCATCATGAACGTCCTCGACGGCGGCGTGCACCGCATCAACTTCGGCTTCGTCGCGGGCCGCTGGGCGTCCCCGTTCTGGCAGTTCTGGGACCTGTCGATGCTCTGGCTCGCGCAGATCCACGGCGGCAACGGCCTCCGCACGGTGATCAACGACTACGCCCGCAAGGACGCCACCCGGTTCTGGCTGAAGATCCTGCTCTACGTCTCGATGGTGTTGATCATCTCCCTCGGCACGTTCGTGATCTTCACCTTCGACCCGAACATCACCGACTGACGCGCTGCGGGAGAACGTGAAATGCAGTTCCACAAGTACGACGTAGTGATCATCGGTGCGGGCGGCGCGGGTATGCGCGCCGCCATCGAGTCCGGCCAGCGCGCCCGCACCGCGGTGCTGACGAAGCTGTACCCGACCAGGTCGCACACCGGCGCGGCGCAGGGCGGCATGTGCGCCGCCCTCGCGAACGTCGAGGAGGACAACTGGGAGTGGCACACCTTCGACACGATCAAGGGCGGTGACTACCTGGTCGACCAGGACGCCGCCGAGATCATGGCGAAGGAGGCCATCGACGCGGTCCTCGACCTGGAGAAGATGGGCCTGCCGTTCAACCGGACGCCCGAGGGCAAGATCGACCAGCGGCGCTTCGGCGGGCACACCCGCAACCACGGCGAGGCCGCCGTCCGCCGGGCCTGCTACGCGGCCGACCGCACCGGCCACATGATCCTCCAGACGCTCTACCAGAACTGCGTCAAGCACGGTATCGAGTTCTTCAACGAGTTCTACGTGCTCGACATCTGCATGACCGAGACGGCCGACGGCCCGGTGTGCACCGGCGCGGTCGCCTACGAGCTCGCGACCGGCGAGATCCACGTGTTCCAGGCCAAGTCCGTGGTCTTCGCGACCGGCGGCTTCGGCAAGGTCTTCAAGACCACGTCGAACGCGCACACCCTGACCGGCGACGGCATGGGCATCGTGTTCCGCAAGGGCCTGCCGCTGGAGGACATGGAGTTCTACCAGTTCCACCCGACCGGCCTCGCGGGCCTGGGCATCCTCCTCACCGAGGGCGCCCGCGGCGAGGGCGCGATCCTGCGCAACGCCGACGGCGAGCGGTTCATGGAGCGGTACGCGCCGACCATCAAGGACCTCGCGCCGCGCGACATCGTCGCCCGCTCGATGGCGCTGGAGGTGCTGGAGGGCCGCGGCGCGGGTCCGAACAAGGACTACGTGCTGCTGGACTGCACCCACCTCGGCGCCGAGGTGCTGGAGACGAAGCTCCCGGACATCACCGAGTTCGCCCGCACCTACCTCGCGGTCGACCCGGTGACCGAGCCGGTCCCGGTGTACCCGACGGCGCACTACGCCATGGGCGGCATCCCGACCAACGTCCACGGCGAGGTGCTGCGGGACAACGACCACGTCGTCCCCGGCCTGTACGCGGCGGGCGAGTGCGCGTGCGTCTCGGTGCACGGCGCCAACCGCCTCGGCACGAACTCGCTGCTGGACATCAACGTGTTCGGCCGCCGCGCGGGCATAGCCGCCGCCGAGTACGCGCTGGCGCACGAGCAGCTCGACCTGCCGGAGAACCCGGCCGCCGCCGTCGAGGCGCAGGTCGCGCTGGTGCTGTCCGAGCACGGCCACGAGCGCGTCGCGGACATCCGCATCGCGCTCCAGGCCACGATGGACGCCAACGCGTCGGTGTACCGCACCGAGGACACGTTGAAGCAGGCCCTGCACGACGTGCAGGCGCTCAAGGAGCGCTACGCGCGGATCACCGTGCAGGACAAGGGCAAGCGCTTCAACACGGACCTGCTCGAAGCGGTCGAGCTGGGCTTCCTGCTGGAGCTGGCCGAGGTGCTGGTCGTGGGCGCGCTGGCGCGCAAGGAGTCGCGGGGCGGTCACGCCCGCGAGGACTACCCCACCCGCGACGACACGAACTTCATGCGCCACAGCATGTACTACAAGCAGGGCGAGGCGCTCAGCGCCGACATCAGGCTTGACTACAAGCCCGTGACCTTTACCCGGTACCAGCCGATGGAGCGCAAGTACTGATGACCGCCTCTACTGCTGAACAGACGTCCGCTTCGGGTTCCAAGGGGTCCGAGCCGCCGGTGCCCGAGGGCGCGATCACCGTCACGCTGAAGATCCGGCGCTTCAACACGGAGTTCGACGACGAGCCGCGCTGGGACTCCTTCGAGATCCCGGCCCTCCCGTCGGACCGCGTGCTGAACCTGCTGCACTACGTGAAGTGGTACCTGGACGGCACGCTGACGTTCCGCCGGTCGTGCGCGCACGGCATCTGCGGCTCGGACGCGATGCGGATCAACGGCGTGAACCGCCTGGCGTGCAAGGTGCTGCTGAAGGACCTGCTGTCCGCGGGCGGCAAGCCGACCACGATCACCGTCGAGCCCATCAAGGGTCTGCCGGTCCACAAGGACCTGCTGGTCGACATGGAGCCGTTCTTCGAGGCGTTCCGCGCCGTGCAGCCGTACCTGATCAACTACTCCCCCGAGCCCACGCGGGAGCGGTTGCAGTCGGCGGCGGACCGCGAGCGGTTCGACGACACCACCAAGTGCATCCTGTGCGCCTGCTGCACCACGTCGTGCCCGGTCTACTGGTCGGACGGCTCGTACTTCGGGCCCGCCGCGATCGTGAACGCGCACCGGTTCATCTTCGACAGCCGTGACGAGGGCGCCGAGGAGCGGCTGGACATCCTCAGCGACAAGGAGGGCGTGTGGCGCTGCCGCACGACCTTCAACTGCACCGACGCGTGCCCGCGCGGCATCCAGGTGACGAAGGCGATCCAAGAGGTGAAGCGCGCGCTGCTGTTCAAGCGCGTCTGATCCCCTGCTGCGGCGAAGCCCCCGTCCGGACTCCGGGTGGGGGCTTCGCCGTGTCGCCGGGGGCGTACCGGACACCCCCCAGAAAGTTGGGATATCGACCCTCGCGAGCCCCTCGTTAAGTTGAGTCGAACTCACATAACGGCTCTTCTCGGGGGCAGGACATGCGGTTATCGGTTCTCGGCGAAGTTCGCCACGATCAGGTGGGCGACGAGTTCGCGGCGGCTGCGCGTGCCGGTCTTGGCGAAGATGGACTTCAGGTGGTCCTGCACGGTCACCTGCGCCATGCCCAGCAGCCGGGCGATCTGGGCGGTGGTGCGCCCGCGCACCGCGTGCAGCGCCACCTCCTGCTCCCTGGTGGTCAGCCCGTAGGACACCAGCGCCACCGGGACCAGTTCGGCGGGCGTGGCCTCGGTGACGACCACCGCGACCGGACCGTCCGCGCGCCGCTCCAGCAACGAGGCCTGCGCCACCAGCCAGGTCCCCTCGCGGGTGCGCACCCTGGTCCTGGCGGGCAGCCCCCGGCGGGCGCGGTGCGCGACCACGAGGAACGGCGCGGGCGCACCGCGCACCGTCGCGCCAGCGGTCAGGTCGGCGATCACCGCCTCGGCCCCCTCGTCCGCGGCCACCAGCGCGTTGTCCGGTCCCAGCACCGCCACCGCGGGCAGTGCGACGAGCCGCGGGTCGAGCCGTTCGTCCGGCACGTGCAGGTCGCGCAGCGCCACCCCGATGCGCCGGGCGACGACGCGGGCCAGCCGCAGCTCGTCCGGCCGGAAGTGACCGCGCCCCTCGTCCCGCATGAACGCCGCGCAGCCCCACAACCCGCCCTGCGCGTCGAAGTTGGCCCGCAGCTCGTCGCCGTAGCCCAGTGGCCGCAGCTGTTCCCGGTACCGGGCGCTGACCTGCGGCCTGCCGCCGGTGGCCCGGCTGATCGTGTCCGCGAGCTCGCCGGACCCGCGGATCTTGTCGAACGTCGTCACGTCGTCGAACGTGGTCGCCAACTCGATGGCCAGCGCGAACCCGCGCAGGTCCAGCTCGTCGGACTGCACCGTGCTCACCAGCCCGGTGACCGGGTCGTTGAGGTGCCAGCACACCGCGTCGAACCCGAGTGCCGCGGTGAGCACGCGCCCGCTCTCCCGGAACAGGTCCTCGGCGGGTGGCCCGGAGCGGAGCACCTCGTCCAGCTCGCCCAACGTCCTGCGCTCCACGTCCCGCCGCGCGACCACGCCTGAAGCGTACTGACCGCGCACCTCTCCGCGACAGCGGAACCCCTTGCCCGGAGCGCGATCCCGCGTTCCGCCGGCGCTTGCCGCCCCTGCGCGGAAAGCGCTTGCTCCTCCTGTGAAGGGAACCGATGAACCAGTCATCCCGCACGTCCGGCCGAAGAGGGGTCGCCGCGCTGCTCGGCGCGCTGCTCCTCTGCTCCACCGCCACCGGCCAGGCGGCCGCCGCCGCACCGGAGAAGGACTCCACCACCGCGTCCACCCCGGCGGCCACCGCCGTCGGCCCCACCGGCGACGACGTCCTGATCTCGCAGCGGATGCAGGCGCTCGTCGCACCGGTGCTCGGGATCGCGGCCGACAGCCAGGTCCGGTCGCTGGTGCGCACCATCGCCGCCAGGCAGACCGACGGCGACACCGACGCCCTGCTGCTGACCGTCTGGCAGGAGGCGGAGGAGTCCGGGATCGTCAACACCTCCGACCCGAAGTGGATCGCGTTCAAGAACGCGCTCCCGTCGTTGGGGATCATCAACGGCTACACCTACTTCCCGCAGGTCTACATCCCCAACCTGGACGAGGGCCTGCCGACCAGCAGCACGGTCGTGGTCGCCGTGGCGCCCGCCGACGAGAGCGCGGAGAGCGCGGCGGGCTACGTGCTCAACGCCTCCGGGCAGGTGGTGAACACGACGGCACCGGTCACCGAGGCGGTCGCGGCCGCGCAGGAGGTGTGGGTGCTGTCGGCCGACGAGCCCGACCCCGGCAGCGGCGGCGCCAGCGGCGTGCCCGTGCTGCACGCCGAACCGGCCGACGAGGTGTTCGGGGCGGCGGTGACGTGCAACCCGACCGGCCTGCGCAACAACAAGGGCCAGGAGTACCTCCAGCGGTGGCGGCTGAAGGACAAGAGGTCGTTCGGCGGCCTCTTCGAGGGCAAGCGCGAGATGCGCGCGCTGGTGATCACCTCGGCCGGGGCGACCATGCGCACGATCGTGTTCCCCAGCGTCAAGAAGAAGAACATCGAGTCCTGGCAGAACTCGGACCTGTTCGTGACGACGTGGGACCGGGCGCTGTGGGGCGACGTGCTGGCCTACCAGTGGTACGAGGAGGACGGCGGACCGGAGATCACCGTCGGGGTGAAGATCCCGATCTACGGGGTGGAGCTCGGCGTCAACGTCAAGTGGGCGGCGCGGGACGACAACGCGGGCAACACCGTGGTCGTGTTCGAGGAACCCACCAGCACGCCGTACAGCACCGGCTCCGTCGAGATGAACGTGTGCGGCCAGGGTGGCGAGGGCGGGACGGGCAACGACAACCTCGCCTGCGGGTCCACGGCCTCCGCTTCCAGCACGTACACCGGGTACTCGGCGTCCAGGGTGAACGACTGCAAGCGCGACACCACCCTCGGCGCGCCGCACAGCTGGTCCAACGCCGCGGGCACCTACCCGCCCAGCAACCCCGAGTGGGTGCAGGTCGACTTCGGGGTCACCAAGACCGTGCGGCGAGCCGTCGTCCACACGACCGCGAGCTACCCGATCCGGGACTTCGACGTCCAGGTGTGGAACGGGGTCACGTACCTGACGGTGGCCTCGGTCCGGGGCAACACCAGCCCCAGCGCCACGGTGACGTTCGCCGACCGCTCCACCCGGCTGGTCCGGGTGCTGGCGCACAGCGGGCCCACCCACCAACCGGGGTTCGCGCGGGTGAACGAACTGGAGGTCTACGCGACCTGAGCACCGCACCGACCTGACCGGAGGGAGGAGAAGCCCCCACCCCGATCGGGGTGAGGGCTTCTCCTCCCTCCGGAACGCCTCTCACAAGCCGAGTTGCGCCAGCTTCGCCTCCTGCTCGGCGGCGCGGCGGGCGCGGGCGGCCTTCGCGCGCCGGGTCCTGAGGTACATCAGCAGGCCCAGCACGACACCCAGCGCCGCGACGCCGGTGATGGGCAGGCCGACGTTGCCGAACGCGGCCTCCATCGGGGTCTTGCCCGCCGTCAGCCTGTTCCCAGCGCTGCTGTTGCCCTTCGGGGCGCCGGGGGCGGCACTGGTCTCGGTCGGCTTGGGCTCGGTGGTCTTCTTCTTCGGCTGGGGCGCGCCGTCGACCAGCTTGCCGACACCCTCCGAACCCTGGAGCTCGAAGCCGTGGTCGAGCAGCGCCGCAGCCTGGTCGACGATCGGCACCGGTTCCTGCGTGCCGCGCAGCAGCGCGACGACGAGCCGCTTGCCACCGCGTTCGGCCGCGCCCACGTAGGTGTTCAGGGCGTCGTCGGTGAACCCGGCCCGGCCGCCCAGCGCGCCCTCGTAGTTGCCCAGCAGGAGGTTGTCGTTGACGACCTGGATCGTGCCCCGGCCGCTGCGGGCGGGGAAGCTGATCTGCGGGGTGCTGATCGCCTTGGCGAACTCGGGGTACTTCATGGCCGCGCGGAAGATCACCGCCACGTCGTAGGCCGACGTGCTCGTGCCGGGGGCGTCCAGGCCGGACGGGGTGATCGCCCGCGTGTCCAGGGCACCCAGCTCGGCGGCGAGGGCGGTCATCTTGCGGACCGCGCTGGGCACGCCGCCCAGCCGTCGCGCGAGCGTGTGCGCCACGTCGTTGCCCGACATCATCAGCAGCGCCTGCATGAGCTGCTCGACGGTGTACTCACCGCCGTCGCGCAGCCCCACGCACGTGCACTCCTGGTCCACGTCCTCCTGCGTCGCCACGACCGTCGTGTCCAGCGGCAGTTCCTTGGCCACCACCATGGCCAGCAGCACCTTCATCACCGAGGCGGGCCGCTGCCTGCCGTGCGGGTCCTTCGCGGCGAGCACCACGCCGCTGTCCATGTCCGCCAGCACCCAGCCCGCCGCCGTCACCTGGTCCGGCGCGGGCTTCGCGTTCGGCGACTGCACCAGGCCGCACTCCGCCATGCGCTCGCCGCCCACGGGCGTCTCCGGGACCGGGAGCGGGCTCGGCGGCTTCGTGCCGTCCGGCACCTGCTCCGACGTGTCCACCGGCGGCGGAGGACTCAAGCGGTTCTCGCAGTTCGCGGGCTGGGCCACCCGCACGGGCGCGGGCTGCGCGGTGCCGACCGGCGCGCCCAGTGCGGCGCCGGCGATCAGCGTGCAAGCGGACAGGAGAAGGGCGAGGGCGGGCCGTCGAACGGTGGAAGGCACCCGACCAGGCTATCCACCCCCGTCGAGTGACGTGCACCCACCACGTCCGATACTCGTCGGGTGAAGCTCTCCCGGTGGATGTCCGCGTTCCTGGTCGCCTTCGGGGTGTGGTCGTGGGTGATCTGGCCTACCTTCCTGCGCAACATCTGGAAGGACCCGCGCTCCTGGGCCGACGGCGCGACCGCGTTCTTCACCGTGCACCTCGTGCTGGTCGTGGCGTCGTTGACGTTCGGGACCGTGATCGGGGTGCTCGGGGTGCGGGGCCTGCTGGCCCTGCGCGCCCCGCGTTCCTGACCCACCACGACTTGGAGGCTCGTCCCGTGGAATTCGTGCGGCTGCTGCTGGTGTTCCTGCACCTGCTCGGCATGGGGATGCTCGTCGCGATGTTCTTCCTCCAGATGCGCGCGGGAGCGGGTGCGCCGCTCAACAAGGGCTGGCTGCACGGCGCCGGGCTGCAACTGCTGACCGGTCTGGCGCTCGTCGGCCTGGCTCCGGTGACGGACCAGGACTACGACCACGTCAAGATCGGCGTGAAGCTGCTGGTGCTCGTGGCGATCGGCGTGCTCGCCCTCGTCTTCGCGCGCAAGCCCGCGGCACCGGCCTGGCTGCCGCGGGCCCTCGCGGGCCTGGTCGTGCTCAACGTGGGCGTCGCGGTCTTCTGGACCTGAGGGTCAACCCGGCCAGCAGACCCGCACCGACGAGGCTCGCGGCGGTGCGGGTGCTGGGACGGCTGGTGACCATGATCGTCGGCCGGATGACGGCGGGCGGCGGCGCCGCGACGGGCTCGTCCGGGAGGTTGTCCTTCGCCGTGGCCGTCCACGCGGTGATGAACAGCAGGAACTGCGCGACCAGGTTCGCGAAGACCAGGATGCCGATGACCGGTCCGAACGCGGCACCGGCCGGGGAACTCGTGACGCTCGACAGGTAGATCGTGGCCACCTGCTTGAGGACCTCGAACCCGATGGACGCGGCCAGCGCGCCCTTGACGGCGCTGCGCCAGGTGACCGGGTCCCTGGGGAGCTTCGCCAGCACCCAGAGGAAGACGAGCCAGTTGGCCGCCAGCGCGAGCACGATGGTGCCCACCTTCAGCATGAACTCGGCCCAGCCGACCCCGTCCAGGCCGACGAGGCGCAGGAGCAGGTTCGCGAACCCGGAGCCCGCGGCGGTGAGGCCGAAGGAGACGACCAGGGCGGCTCCGAGGCCGATGAGGGCCAGGAAGTCCTTCAGGTAGGTCTTCAGGAACGGCAGGTCGGCCTTCGGGTGGCCCCACTGGGCCGTCAGGGCGTCCCGGAGGTTGCCCATCCAGCCGAGCCCGGAGTAGGCCGCGCCCAGCAGGCCGAACACGCCCACGGTGCCCTTGGACTCGATCGCCTGCTCGACGATGTCGTTGAGCGTCTCCCCCAGGGTGCCGGGCACGGCGTCCTGTATGCCCACCCGCAGCTCGTCGAGCAGGGCCGGTTGCGAGGAGAGGACGAAACCGGCGACCGCGAAGGCGATCATGAGGATCGGGACCAGTGAGAGGACGCTGAAGTACGTCACCGCGGCGGCGTAGTGCGAGCCGTAACTCTCGGTGTACCTCTGCGCGGCTCGCATGATGTGGTCCAGCCACGCGTGCTGACGTCGGAGCTTGTCTAGCTTGGATTCGCTTTCCGCCACGGGGTGACGTTACCCAGAGCTACCTTGACCTGCACGTTGGTGCCGTGCGTCCGGCCGTCCCGCCGGTTGGTCCTGGGGTCGGGGTCCGTGCGCCCAGGGGTGGCCGGGTGTTCGGCCGATGCGACTCGGGGACCCCTCATCCGAGCCTTGGACCGGGCCGAAGGGGCAAATCCAGGGCCCCGAGTCACACCGACCGCACCCACCCGACCAAGACCACTACGCGGGCGCCAGGAAACCGATCCGCTCATAGGCCCGAGCCAAGGTCACCGACGCGACCTCCCTGGCCCGCTCAGCCCCACGGGCCAGCACCTTGTCCAACTCGGCCGGGTCGTCCAGGTACGACCGCACCCGAGCCTGGAACGGCGTCGCGAAGTCCACGAACACCTCACCGAGGTCCTTCTTCAGGTCCCCGTACCCCTTGCCCTCGTACGCGGCTTCCAGCTCGGCCACGGCCCGGCCGGTCAGCGCCGAGTAGATCGTCAGCAGGTTGCTCACACCCGGCTTGGCCGCCGCGTCGAACACGACCTCGCGACCGGTGTCCGTGACCGCCGAGCGGATCTTCTTGGCGGACCTCTTCGGGTCCTCCAGCAGCTCGACCACACCGCCCGGCACCGACTTGCTCATCTTCGCCGTCGGTTCCTGGAGGTCGAAGATCTTGGCCGTGTCCTTGACGATGTAGACCTCGGGGACGCGGAACGTCTTGCCGTAGCGCTTGTTGAAGCGCTGGGCGAGGTCGCGGGTGAGCTCCAGGTGCTGGCGCTGGTCCTCGCCGACGGGCACGTGGTGCGCCTGATACAGCAGGATGTCCGCCGCCTGGAGGATCGGGTAGGTGAACAGGCCCACGCCCACGTG
Source organism: Umezawaea sp. (assembly GCF_057122925.1). Taxonomy (NCBI): domain Bacteria; kingdom Bacillati; phylum Actinomycetota; class Actinomycetes; order Pseudonocardiales; family Pseudonocardiaceae; genus Umezawaea; species Umezawaea sp. Next base: position 99,943 of record NZ_DBNGPQ010000140.1, read on the forward strand.
GTCGGCGGTCTGCCTGGCCGACTTGTCCTTGAACTGGGTCATGCGGCCCGCCTCGCCGAAACCGGTGAGGCACTGCATGACCCAGCCCAGCTGGGCGTGCTCGGGGACGTGGCTCTGCACGAACAGCGCGCTGCGGTCCGGGTCGATGCCCAGGGCGAGCAGCTGCGCCGCCGAGACCCTGGTGTTCTGCCTGAGCGTCTTGGGGTCCTGCTCGACCGTGATGGCGTGCAGGTCGACGACGCAGTAGAACGCGTCGTGCGTGTCCTGGAGGGCCACCCACTGCCGGATCGCGCCGAGGTAGTTGCCCAGGTGGAACGAGCCCGCCGTCGGCTGGATGCCGGACAGGACTCGGGGACGGCTGGTGGGGGCTGCGCTCTCGGTCGACACGGGACTGATTGTGCCGGGTGCTCAGGCCTGGGTGGTGGCCGGTGCTGGTGTCGGGGCGTCCGGAGCGGGCGGCGCGACCACGCGCTGGTTCTGCTCGGAGACGACCACGCCCTTGCGGCGGCGCAGGAAACCGGTCACCAGACCGATGACGCCCACCGCGACCGCGCCGACACCGACGGGGCCCGCGAGGGCGCTGTCGAACGCCGTCCGCGCCACCGTGCCGTCAGCGGCCAGGGCGACCCCCGGCAGCAGGACGGACGTGCTGGACACGACCACCAGACTCAAAGCCGCACTGCGACCGCGCACTGCCGAGCCTCCTCAGAAGACAGCCGTCACCGTTTCGGGTGAACTCTGTGGCCTGGATGTCGCGACTGCACCGAAGCTGTGCGATTGTCTTCGGCCACTCCGGTGAACGCGACCGGCCGAAGATTAGCGGTCGACCGGTGCGCGCTCCACGAGTGGGGTCTTCCTCACAGTGTCGATTCGACCATATGTCGTAGTCCGCTGTCGCGCCGGGCGGCCCGCGAGGGCCGCCGTGGCCTCCAGCTGGTGGGCCGTGCGGGCGGACCCGTGCTCCGAGCCCGCCATGCGGCTGATGGTCTCCTCCATGAGCGTTCCGCCCAGGTCGTTGGCCCCGCCGCGGAGCACCTCGGAGGTGCCCTCGTCGCCGAGCTTCACCCACGAGACCTGCACGTTGTCGACGCGACCGTGCAGCGCGAGGCGGGCGAACGCGTGCACGGCGCGGTTGTCGCGGCGGGTCGGGCCGGGGCGGGCGACACCCGCGAGGTAGATGGGGGCGTTGCGGTGCACGAAGGGCAGGCCGACGAACTCGGTGAGGCCGCCCGTGCGGTCCTGGAGGGCCGCGAGGGTGCGGAAGTGGCCGAGCCAGTGGCCGGGGTGGTCCACGTGGCCGTACATCATCGTGGACGACGAGCGGATGCCCACCTCGTGCGCCGTGGCGACGACCTCCAGCCACGTGGCGGTCGGCAGCTTGCCCTTGGTGAGGACCCAGCGGACGTCGTCGTCGAGGATCTCGGCGGCCGTGCCGGGGATCGTGTCGAGGCCGGCGTCCTTCAGCTCCTGGAGCCACTCGCGGACGCTCACGCCCGCCTTGGCGGCGGCGCTGACGATCTCCATCGGGCTGAACGCGTGGACGTGCATCCCCGGCAGCCGCTCCTTGATCGCCCGCACGACGTCGGCGTAGTACGTGACCGGCAGCTTCGGGTCGATGCCGCCCTGCATGCAGACCTCGGTGGCGCCCGCGTCCCACGCCTCCTGCGCGCGGTCCACGACCTCGTCGGTGGACAGCCGGAACGCGTCCGCGTCGCGCTCGCGCTGCGCGAAGGCGCAGAAGCGGCAGCCGACGTAGCAGACGTTCGAGAAGTTGATGTTGCGGTTGACCACGTAGGTGACGTCGTCGCCGACCACGCTCGCGCGCAGCTCGTCGGCGAGGCGGGTCATGGTCTCCAGCGCGTCGCCGTCGGCCGTCAGCAGAGCCATGGCGGCGTCGGTGTCGTCCAGGATGCCCGCCGGGTCGTCCGCGGCGAGGCTCAGAGCCCTGCCGACGTCCTCGGGGAGCCGGGAGATCGCCTTGGGCACCGTGAGCGAGGACCAGTCGCCGTAGACGGTCTCGAAGTCGCCCCTGCGGTCCTCGGTGCGGCCCTCGGTGTCGATCGACGTGTTGAGGTCGGCGCGGCCGTAGGTGTCGACGCCGCCGTCCGGCTCCTGCCACTCGCGTCCGACGACCTCCGCGGAAGCGTTTGCGAGCCCGTCGGCCTGCGCCAACGCGGCGACGTGCCCGGTGAGCCTGCTGTCGATCCACTGGCCGGCCATCGCCCGCACGTACCGCGGGTAGACGTTGAGGCGCTCGCGGAGGTCGTAGCCCGCCGCCGCGGTCCGCTCGGCCAGCTCGTCGATGTGCGGCCAGGGGCGTTCGGGGTTCACGTGGTCCGGGGTGATCGGCGAGACGCCTCCCCAGTCGTCGACGCCCGCGCGCAGCATCATCGGGAACTCGTCGCCGACGAGGTTCGGCGGCGCCTGCACGCTCGTGGTCGACGGCATGAGCAGCCGGGCCACCGAGATGGTCGCGGCCAGCTCGTGCAGGTCGGCGTCGGGCATGCCGCGCATCGCCGTGTCCGGCTTGGCGCGGAAGTTCTGGATGATCACTTCCTGGATGTGCCCGTACTGCTGGGCGATCCCCCGGATCGCCATCAGCGACTCGGCACGCTCCGTGATCGTCTCGCCGATGCCGATCAGGATGCCGGTGGTGAACGGGACGTTCACCCGGCCCGCGTCGGTCAGCACCCGCAGGCGGACCGCGGGCTCCTTGTCCGGGCTGCCGTGGTGCGGCCCGCCCTTCTCGCTCCACAGCCGCGTGGCCGTGGTCTCCAGCATCATCCCCATGCTGGACGCGACGGGCTTGAGCCGCTGCAACTCCTCCCAGCTCAGCACGCCGGGGTTGAGGTGCGGCAGCAGGCCGGTCTCCTCCAGCACCGCGATGGCGCACGCCCGCACGTAGTCGAGCGTCGACGAGTACCCGCGCGCCTCCAGCCACTCCCCGGCGGCGGGCCAGCGGTCCTCCGGCCGGTCACCGAGGGTGAACAGCGCTTCCTTGCACCCGGCGGCCGCGCCCTTGCGGGCGATCTCCAGGACCTCGTCGCGCTCCAGGAACGCGGCGGGCAGCTTGTGCGGCGCGGTCGCGAACGTGCAGTAGTGGCACCGGTCGCGGCACAGCCTGGTCAGCGGGATGAACACCGACCTGCTGTAGGTCACGACGCCCTCGCGGCCCTCCGCTCGCAGGTGCGCGTCCCGCACCCGCCCGGCGGCGCCGAACAGCGCTTCGAGGTCGTCGCCGCGCGCGTGCAGCAGCACGGCGGCCTCGGTCACGTCGAGGGCGACCCCGTCGTTGGCCCGCCGGAGCGCCCGCCGCATCGCACTGGCGCTCGGCACGGGCTCGGGTGCGTTGAGGGAGATGTCCACTGCCACGTCAACGACCCTAGGCGGTGGAAATTCCTTCCCGTGCGCCGAGTGAGATGCCGCACTCGCGCCCATCAGCGCGTGGCCAGCAGCAACTCCGTGTTCCGGTCGGCCGGGGTGCCGACCTTGGCCGGGTTCGCGTGGCGGTCGTTGAAGGCGAACTCCCGGCCCAGCGAGGCGAGCCCGGTCGCGGAGAAGTCGTCGTAGCCCGTCTCGTACGGCGCGTCGACCTCGACCAGCGTGGTGAACAGCGACAGCGTGCCGTCCCCGTTGTCGGCGATCTCGATCACGCGCGCGTGCTGCGGGTAGTCGACGTGCGCGGCCGTGTTGATCTCCCAGAACGCCCGTTCGGGCGTGGCGTGGCCGTGGGCGGTGATGGCGTTGGTGTGCGTGTGGCCGTTGACCCACGCCACCACGTTCGGGAAGCGCTGGAGCAGCGAGACGAGCGCGTCGCCGTTCAGCCGGAGGTCGAGCGGCCTGCGGCGGTCCGGCAGCGGGTTCGTCATCGTCGTGCTGGTGTGGTGGCTGAAGACCACGAAGCGCTCGTCGGTCACCGACCGCCGCACCAGTCGGCCGAACGGGTCGTAGTAGCGGGAGCTGCCGCGCTCCAGCACGTTCTCCAGCCACCGGTACTGGTGCAGCCCGATCGAGCCCTCGGAGAAGCCGCCCAGGGTCGTGGTGTCGAGGCTGACGCCCGTGACGCCCGGTGCGATCCGGAACGTGTAGAACACGTCGACGCCGTCGGCGTTGTCCGGCGTGAAGCCGTGCCCGACCGGACCGGGTCCGGTGTTGCGCGGGTCGAGGTGCGCGCGCACGAACTCGGCCGTGCTGAACGGCTTCCGGCGCGCGTCGGGCGTGACGGTGCGGACGAGGCCGCGGTTCGAGGCGAGCACCGCCGCGGCGTCGAGCACGTGCGCCGGATCGGTCATCGCACGGGCGACGGCGGCGTTCCCGGCGTCGTCGAACCCCATGATCTTGGTGCTGCCGGTGTAGAGCCCGTCGACGACCGGCAGGCCGTCCGGGAGCGTGCCGACCACGCTGTCGTCGTGGTTGCCGAACGTCGAGTACCACGGGACGTTCAGGCCCCGGCTGGTGATGGGCCGGACGGCCGCGTCCAACAACCCCGGCACCGTCGGGAAGCCCAGCGCCTTGTAGTCGTCCACGAACGACGAGTCGGGCTGCCAGTACGTCCGGCTGCCCGAGTTCTGCACGCCCTCGTACCGCGTCGGGTCACCGGTGTTCGGCGTGAGCGTCCCGCCGTTCAGCGTCGTCAGGTACCAGTCCAGCTCGACCTGCTCGTGGTTGTCGGTGTTGTCGCCGGTCGTCACCACGAAGTCGATCGGCCGCCCGGTGAACGGCCCACCGCGCAGCCCGTTGACCCGGTCGACCAGTGCCGCCGAGGTGTGCTGCGCGAACAGCTCCTGCGCCCGGTGCGCGCCCGCGCCGATCAGCGGGTGCGTGTACTCGAACCGCGCGGGGCTCTGCGCGTCCACCAGGTGCATGTCGGTGAACTGCACGAAGCACGCCAACGCGGTCCGCCGCTCCGCCCGCGCCGGGTTGGCCGTAGCCAGGTCGGGCCGCACGACGACCGGCCACCCCGGCCCGGCGGCCAACCGCCGGTACCCCGAGGCGCCCACGGGCGTGGCCGCGGTCTCCAACGTCGTACCCGCCACGACGGCCCACGCGGGTGGTGCGACACCCAGACCCCACAGCGCTCCGGCACCCACGACCCCGGTGGCCCGGAAGAAGTCCCGACGACTCAGCGACCCCATTGGCGCTCCCCTCTCGACCTGGGAGAACCGTTCCACGGGAGTTGCCCGCGAGTCACCAGCTCCGGGTGAACGTCGCCCGAACGTCCCCGAGTCGGTCGTCTTACCGCGACGTCAGGTCGGATCGGGTGGTCCGTCGGGCGAGAAGCTCCGCCACCTCCTGAGCAGCTCGTGCCAGGGGCGGTCGGATCCGCGGATCAGTCCTCGTACCGCACGGTCACCGGTGCGTGGTCCGACCAGCGCTCGGCGTAGGTCGCCGCCCGCTCCACGACCGCCGACACGGCCCGCTCGGCCAGCCCCTCCGTGCTCACCTGGTAGTCGATCCGCCACCCGGAATCGGCGTCGAACGCCTTCCCGCGGTACGACCACCACGTGTACGGCCCGGTGACGTCGGGGTGGAGCTTGCGCACCACGTCGACGTAACCGGAGTCGAAGACGCGGTCCATCCAGGCGCGTTCCCCCGGCAGGAAGCCGGAGGACTTCTGGTTGGTCTTCCAGTTCTTCAGGTCGGCCTCGCGGTGGGCGATGTTCCAGTCGCCGCACACGACGACCTCGCGCCCGCTCGCGGCGGACTTCTCGCGCAGCTCGACGAGGTACGGGAGGAACTCGGCGGTGAACCGCTCCTTCTCGTCCTGCCTCGGCGTGCCGACGTCACCGCTGGGCAGGTAGAGGCTGGCCACGACGACGCCGGGCAGCTCCACCTCGACGTACCGGCCGCTCGCCTCGAACTCCGGCGCGCCGAAGCCGATCCGCACGGCGTCGGGCGCGACGCGGCTCAGCAGCGAGACGCCGCTGCGGCCCTTGACCTCGGAGTGGGCGTGCACGACGTGCCAGCCGTCCGGCTCGCGCACCTCGTCGTCGAGCTGCCCCGGCTCGGCCCGCACCTCCTGGAGGCACACGACGTCGGCCTCGGTCGCGTCGAGCCACTCCAGGTAGCCCTTCTTGGCGGCGGCACGCAGGCCGTTCACGTTCACGGTCGACACGGTCAGCACGCGAGGAGCCTATCCACGGGCCGCGGTGCGGAAGCCGTACGGGTAGCGCGCCCGGCAGCCGGTGCAGTGCGCGACCAGCCCGAGCATGCCGACCAGCACGCTCGACTGCTCCGCGGGCACGGCCTCGATCGGCTCCCCGTAGGCCTCGGTGACCAGTCCGGGCCACTCCGGGTCGCACGCGCACGTCATCAACTCGGCGTCACCGCCGCGGAACCACCGGGAGAACATGGACACATCAGACCATCAGGTCACCGAGCACTCGCTGTCGGAGGTCGGTGCGACGAACTCCTCGTTCACCCAGCGCCCGGTGTCGAGCATCCGGTAGCCGTTCTCGACCTTGCGCTCGGCCCGCGTCACCGCGTCGCGCTGCAACGTCGACAGGATGGGCTGCGTGTCGGCGGGCCCGGACCGCACGTTGAGCACGTCCGCCGTCACGGTCATCCGGCACACGGTCGAGGCGTCGGCCGCTCCCATCGGCTTCCCGCCGCTGGCGGCGTACATCAACCCCGCACCGGCCAGCACGCCGATCACGATCATGCCCCGCACCGGAATCCCGAACATCACTCGCCTCCCCGATCAGCTTCCCACCAGCAGGTATAGCTACTGGGAGGCCGGTGTGGACGGTTCGACGGGACAACCACCCCGCAGGCCCACCCAACGGGTGAGGCGGTCACCGAGCGGTGAAGGCCCGACCACCCGGTCGGGCCTTCACCTGCGTCCCGGTGCCGGCCCCCTACGGGGCGGGCAGGAGCCCGGTGTACCAACCGGCGCGGCAGTGGGTGGCGCAGGTGCCGATGGTGAACTCCGCGTGGCCGTGCTCGAACCGCCACGGCCCGTGCGGCTCCAGGTCGTACGGACCCGCCGGGAGGTTGGTGAACTCCAGCCTGCCGTCGGCGTCGGTGGTCGTCGTGGCGACGACCTGGTCGGCGATCCGGTCGATCGCGGCGACCTCGACACCGGCCACGAACTCGTCGGCGTCGGCGACCGAGTCGCCGTCCTCGTCGTGGTACAGGCGGCCCCAGGTGTCGCCGGGCCCGGCGCCCGGCACCCGCGCCTCGGCGCGGACGGCCGGGTAGCCTGCGGGGTCCTCGCCGGGGCCGAAGTCGCACACCGCGGAGACCGCCGCGAAGCCCGCCGCCTTCGCGGGCACGACACCGGTGAGCGTGAACGTCCGCGACGCACCCGCGGCCAGCGTGACGCCCTCCGCGTCCCAGGCCAGGTCGCCGAGCGCCATGTCGACGACGTGCGGTCCCTCGCCACCGCTGCGGTCGCAGCCCGCCTTGACGCCGCTGATGGCCGCACCGCCCCTGTTGGCCAGCACCAGCGTCATCTCGGCGGTCTGCCCCACCGCGTAGGTGTCCTCGGTGAAGGCGATGGACGCCGTGAGCTGGTCGCTGAGCGGGCGGACCGCCCGGTACTCCAGGTACTCGTCGCCGTCGACGTCGACGTACCGGGAGGGCGGCAGGACCCAGCCGTCCGGCGCCTGGTGCGCGAACACCCCGTAGGTGCGCGCGGGGAGGTCGCCGACCGTGAACCGGCCGTCCGCCCCGGTGCGGGCCCGCACCACCCCCGTGCCCGCGCTGATGTTCACGTCGACGCCCGCGAGCCCCTCGCCCGCGTCCGCCGCGCCGTCGCCGTTGGCGTCGCCGTAGATGAGGCCGCTGATCGACCCTGGCGCGTCGACCGGGGCGGACCGGTCGACCGGACCCGTGGTTCCCGGTCCTCCGGCGTGGGCGGTGGCGCTCAGCGTTCCGCTGAGCGCGAGAGCTGCTGCGAGCGCGACGAATCTGCGCGCGAGATACGCGGACATGATGGTGTTCCCCCCGGACGAGGCCCCACGACGTGGAGCAGGACAGGCCCCCCTGACCTGTCCAGGACCATAGCGGTCCGGCCCACCCGCCCACCGGGCTTTCACCGATCCCGCACGACGGAGGGCCCGACCGGAACCGGTCGGGCCCTCCGCCTCACGAGATCAGATCAGAAGGAGGCCATCTTCTTCTGGAGGTTCTCGTCCAGCGTCGCGAGGAAGTCCTCGGTCGTCTGCCACTCCTGGTCCTTGCCCACGAGCGCGGCGAGGTCCTTGGTCATCTTGCCGCTCTCGACGGTCTCGATGACGACCTGCTCCAGGGTCTCCGCGAACTTGGTGACCTCGGGGGTGCCGTCGAGCTTGCCGCGGTGCTTCAGGCCACCGGTCCACGCGTAGATCGACGCGATCGGGTTCGTGGAGGTGGGCTTGCCCGCCTGGTGCTGGCGGTAGTGCCGCGTCACGGTGCCGTGCGCCGCCTCGGCCTCGACGGTCTTGCCGTCCGGGGTCATCAGGACGGAGGTCATGAGGCCCAGCGAGCCGAAGCCCTGCGCGACGGTGTCGGACTGGACGTCGCCGTCGTAGTTCTTGCACGCCCAGACGTAGCCGCCCTCCCACTTCATCGCGGCGGCGACCATGTCGTCGATCAGGCGGTGCTCGTAGGTGAGGCCCTTGGCGTCGAACTCCGCCTTGAACTCCTCGTCGAAGATCTTCTGGAAGATGTCCTTGAAGGCGCCGTCGTACGCCTTGAGGATGGTGTTCTTGGTCGACATGTAGACCGGGTAGTTGCGCTGCAAGCCGTAGGAGAACGAGGCGCGCGCGAAGTCCTCGATGGACTTGTTGAAGTTGTACATGCCCATCGCGACGCCGCCGTCGGCCGGGTACTCGGCGACCACGTGCTCGATCGGCTCGGAGCCGTCCTCGGGCTGGAACGTGATGGTCAGCTTGCCCGCGCCGGGGACCTTGAAGTTGGTCGCCTTGTACTGGTCGCCGTGGGCGTGGCGGCCGATGATGATCGGCTTGGTCCAGCCCGGCACCAGGCGGGGGATGTTCGAGATGATGATCGGCTCGCGGAAGACGACGCCGCCGAGGATGTTGCGGATCGTGCCGTTGGGCGAGACCCACATCTTCTTCAGGCCGAACTCCTCGACCCGCGCCTCGTCGGGCGTGATGGTCGCGCACTTGACGCCGACGCCGTGCTTCTTGATGGCGTTGGCGGCGTCGATCGTGACCTGGTCGTCGGTCGCGTCCCGGTGCTCGATGCCCAGGTCGTAGTACTCGAGGTTGACGTCCAGGTACGGGTGGATCAGCTTGTCCTTGATGAACTGCCAGATGATCCGGGTCATCTCGTCGCCGTCGAGTTCGACGACGGTGCCCTGCACCTTGATCTTGCCCATGTTCTCGGACTGCTCCCTTCGAGTTCCTACTCGCGACCCGCGCAAGCGGTACAAGCGTACTGCTAAAGCCTGATGGCCGTCGGTCGACCGTGACGTAAACGACGCCGCGACTTCACCGAGCCTGCCATGAGCCCCCGGAACGCGCGGAACTGACCGGTAGGTTCCGGTGATCACCTACGCTTCCCCGAACGAGTGATCTTGGGGGGGAAGCAGTTGTCCACGGGACCAACGCACGCCATGAGCGGACTGCTGGCGTGGGCCGCCGTCACGGCGTTCGCCGCCGAGCACCCGATCGGCCAGCTGGAGCCGCGGAGCTGGGCCGTCGGCGCCGTGCTGGCGACCGGGGCCGCCCTGCTGCCCGACCTGGACCACCCCGGCTCGACCGTGTCGCGCACCTTCGGACCGCTCACCCAGGGCATCTCCGGCGGGGTGAGCGCGGTCAGCGCGTTCGTCTACCGGACCACCCGCACCAAGCGCGACTCGAAGCGCGAGGGCGGCCACCGCGGGCTCACGCACACGCTGGTGTTCGCGCTGTTCGCCGCCGTCGGCACCACCGCGATCGTGCAGACCAGCGAGAAGTGGGTGCTGCCGCTGCTGATGTTCGTCTTCGCGGGCCTGGCCGTGCGCGGGATCATGAACGACTGGTGCCCCAAGCAGGACGCCCTGCTGATCACCGGCGCGTCGGCGGCGATCACCTGGATCTGCCTGTCGTGGACCGCGCAGACGTCCGCGAGCGCGGCGGCGTGCGGGCTGGCCGTCGGCATCGGCTGCGTCGCGCACTACCTCGGCGACGCGATCACCGAGCAGGGCTGCCCGATCCTGTGGCCGATCCCGCTGGGCGGCAAGACGTGGTTCGCCGTGGCCCCGCCCAAGGTCATGCGGATGAAGACCGGCGGCAAGGTCGAGATGGCCGTCGTCGGACCGATCATCACCGTGCTGTCGGTGTGGCTCTCGGCCGCCGCGCTCCAGAACGCGGGCGTGCTGCCGTTCCTCGGCGGGTTCGACCTGCTGCCGGTCTGACCGGCGGGGTTGTTCACCGACCAGCCATTCGGCGGCTACCGGCGCATCACCCGATCGGACTAGCCTCCACGCGCAGGACCAACGCCGAGGAGGCGCCGGTGCAGGGCAGCACCTGGCTGGGGCTGGACGCGGACCACCGCACCCCGGACGACGTCGACACGACCGCGCTCCACCTGCACGCCGCCCTGCTGCACACCGCCAGGGTGGTGTGCGCGCACGAGGTCGACGGGCACCACGCGATGTCGTTCCGGCTGGCCGAGCAGCCGTCGGAGAACACCATCTCCACGCTGGTCGAACGCGGCTACGGGGTGGCCGTGCACAACGGTTCCCTGCAACGGCTCGAAGGCCCGGAAGCGCTGCGGCGCGGGGCGCTGCGCGCCGCGCTCGCCCACCGCGACCGGGTCGAGGGCCGCGCGCTGCGGTTCCCCGGCCAGAGCGCGCTGCGCGGCAGGCACGGGGTGTCGGACGTGCTCGCGTTCAGCGCCATCGACGAGGTCCTGCCGCACGGCGTCAAGAGCGTCGACGCGCGCGGCGACCTCCGGCCGTCGTTCGAGCACGGGAGGCTGGTGCTGCGCTGCGCACCGGAACGCGGCCGGGGCGCCTAGCCGGGATGGGCGCCGACGGTGTCGCGGATCTGCGCGCCGAGGCCGCTCGCACCCTCGCGGGCGCAGTGGGCGCAGCAGAAGAACCGGCCCTCCACCTCGACGCCGTGGCCGAGGATGCGGCAGTCGCAGTGCTCGCACCGGGGCGCGAGGCGCTGGACCGCGCACTCGAAGCTGTCGAACGTGTGCACACCACCGCTCACCGTGCGCACCTCGAAGGCCATCCAGTAGTCGTTTCCGCACACGTCGCAGGTCGCCATGACGCGGAAGCCTGGGGCAGGTCCCACCCGCCCGCAACTTTTCGCCGCGCGACGGGCACGGCGAGCGCGCTGACCACCGACCGCTGCAGGGCGGGCCGGTGGCCAGCGCCTCCGATCAGCCGACGCCGTCCTGCACGACGGTGATCAGTTCACCGTTGGTCGCGCCTCCCGCGGGCTCCGGGGAGAACGCGCCACCGAGGTTCGGTCGGCCGACCGGGCGGCGGCGGGCATCCGGTCGGTGTCGAGGTGTTCGGAGCGTGATCGTTCGAGCACACCAAAGTTAAGTGGACTAGACCACTGAGTCAATGGCTCGCGCGTGTTTGGCCGAACTTCACCCCGCCCCGGCGGACGGGTCGGTCGGCGGGGGCCGGGGCCAGGAAGCCCTGGGGCTGAGGGGGTTCCACTCCGGGTGGACTCGACGCGCCCTCGACCGCGCGCGCCGACGGCAGGCGGAAGGGCGGACCAACGGACCAGGCCGGACTCGAACCGGCGTGCTCCCGCTCTGAGTGAGAGGGCGCGACAACCACTGCGCTACAGGTCCCCGTGTGAGCCGGGCCGGATTCGAACCGGCGTCCTCCCCACGTTCTGTGGAGCGCGACAACCACTGCGCTACCGGACTCGTGGTCCAGCTTAGTGGCTCCGCGTGGAGGTGGTGCCAGATCAAACCCAAAGGAGCAACGGGGGCGCGGCGGGGCGGCCGTCGACCGGTCGGGTGATCAACTCACGACGGGTCTGTTCGGCTGGTTCGGCCGCACGCAATAAGGTCTGCTCCGCGGGGTCACTGATGATGGGCGGTTTCGTGCACGCGGTCGACTACTACGAGGTGCTTGGCGTCGGGCGCAGCGCGTCCACCAGGGAGATCAAGTCCGCTTACCGGGCCCTCGCCAAGGTCGTCCACCCCGACGCGGGTGGCAGCGGGGACGGCTTCCGGACGCTCCAGGAGGCCTACGAGACGCTCCAGGACCCGGTGCGGCGGTTCCACTACGACCGCGCGGGCGCGACGACCACCGTCGCCACCAGGGCGGCGTCCCGGCACCGGCGGTCCGCGAAGCTGCGGGTGTTCGGCGACGACCCGACCTTCGTGCCGCCGCGGCCGAGGGTCGACCTCGGCGACCTCCCCTGGTGGCACCTGGTCGACCTGACGCAGCGCGTCCGGTACGTGCCGACGAGCGGCCCCGGCCACGCGCCCGCGCTGGCGGCGATCACGGGCTGGCTGCTGCTGTTCCTGGCCGTGGCGGTGTTCGGGTTCTCGCTGCTGCTGCTCGCGGTGTGGCTGCCGCTGGTGGCGGCCGCGGCCTCGGCGGCGTTCAAGCTGGTCCGCAAGCACCTGCGCACGGCGCGGGAGGACCGGGCGTTCGCCGGGCGGTTCGACACCGGCATCGTCTACGGCCAACCGGACGAGCGGCTCTGCGAGCGGTACAGCGCCGACGTGCTCGGCGAGTACCTGACCAGGCTGCCCGGCGCGCGGATCTTCCACGGCCTGTCGTGGCCGGGGTCGGTGTTCGCCGACGTCGACCACGCCGTGCTGTGCGGGAAGCGGCTCGTGCTGGTCGAGTCGAAGTCCTGGTTACCCGGCCACTACGGCGCGGACGACGACGGCACGCTGTGGCGCAACGGCCACGTGTTCCGCGGCGGCGGCACGATGCTGCCCGAGGGCCTGGCGGCCTACCGGCGAGCGCTGCCGGACGTCGAGGTGCGCGGCGCGCTGCTGCTCTACCCGAGCCGCGCCGGGGAGATCACCACGGACGAGGACGAGAACCAGGAGGTCGTGCCGATGACGCCCGACCAGTTCGTGGAGGTCTTCGGCGAGTGGTTCGCCGAAGACCCCGCGACCGTCGACCGCGAGGCGCTCCGGGTGCTGCTGAACCAGGTGGTCGCTCAGGCCCGCGCGGCGGGCGCCTGAGCGACGAGGTCGTCCGGCCCCTTGCCCGCGAGCTGGCGCGCGGTGTCCACGTACAGGTCGAGCAGCAGGCTCATGTCCACGATCTTGCGGCGCACCTGGTCGGCCTTGGTGCCCTCCTTGGTGAACGGCGGCGGGAAGAGCGTGATGCCCTCCCACGGTGCCGCGCGCGCCGCCTCGGAACGCCAGTCGGGCCAGTAGCAGTCGGCGTAGAACTTGGTCAGCGCGCCGCCGAGGAACCACTCCAGCATCCCGCTGTAGGTCGAGTCGATGCTCTCCCACTCCAGCGTGTCCGGGGCCCAGTACCAGAGGCCGCCCGGCGGACCGTCCAGCGCGGTGCCGTTGAGCGCGAAGCGGCCGCCGAGCAGGTCGTAGCCGACCGTCATCTTGCCCACCTCCTCGTACTCGCCGAGGGCGGGCAGTGCTCCGCCGCCGCCGAGCAGGCGGACCCAGTTGTCGATGACGAGGCCACCGGTGTGCAGGGCGATCGCGCCGAGCGCGGACCCCGCCGTCACCTGGAGCCGGTGCAGCGTGCGCCGCGCCGACTCCGGGCCGACCGGCAGCACTTCCACCGACAACTCGGACTTCTGGATCAATCCCTGCACCCAGGGCCATGCGGGACGGTCGACGTCGACGAGATCCTCGACCTGACGTGGTGCGCTCACCCGACCATTCTCACCTACTCCGGGGCTTCAATCACCCATTCCGGGGCACCGAGCTTTTCAACTTCTACTGGACGTAACCGTGGGGAAGAACACGTAACGTTCGAGCCGTGTGGTGCGAGCGCTGTTCACAGGTCTCTGATCAGGCGTTGAGCGTCAGGCCATGATCGACCGCGAGTCGCCGAGCAGATCAGCCGACTCTGTAGCTTGGCCCACATGAGCGCCGACCTGGTGGGCCGATGGAGCGTCGACTACGGCTACCACAGCGCGATGGAGGACGAGGAGCTCGTGTTCCGCGCCGACGGCACCGGCTGGTGCGAGTGGGCGCGGCCGGGGATCTGCGAGTTCACCGTCTTCGACTGGACGCCCACCGGACCGGGCGCCGTCCGGATCGTGCCGACCCGCACGGCGCGGGGCGAGTTCGAGGCGATCGTGGAACTCGACGTGCCCGAGCCGGTCGACGTCGAGTACTCGATCGTCGAGGAGTCGAGGCCGCTCTACCCCGGCATGGAGGTGCTCGCGCTGCGGATGGCGCTGCCCTTCGCCGTGTTCCCGGCCGAGAGCTACGGGCTCGTCAACCGCGAGACCCCGGAGGGCGACCGGCCCTACGTGTCGTGGTTGGACGACGAGCTGTAACCGTCCCGGCCTCGTATCGCGGACGCCACGGCCTTACATTGCCCGCGAGACCACTAGTCAGTTCGGAGCGTTACAACCATGCAGTCGCATCACGAGTTGGTCGGCACGCAGGTCTGGCGGACGTCGTTCGACCACCAGGTCCGCCTCACGCTGGTCGCGCACCCGCGGCTCAGCGCCGAACTCGTCGTGGAGGTCCCGTTCCAGCTGTGCGACGGGACGGGCGGGAAGCACGAGATCAAGCCGGGTGAGCCCGGCACGCTCACACCCGTGCTCGGGCTGTTCATGAAGACCGTCGCCTCGGTCGACGTGACCGACGAGGAGTCGCTCACGCTGACGTTCGAGGACGGCTGGTCCCTCGCGGCCCGGCCGGAGGGCGACTTCGAGTCGTGGAGCATCGTGGAGCTGTGAGGCGTTCCCCCCAGGAACATTTACCGCCAATGGGTGCAGAAGCGCGACAAACCGTAATCAGATTCTCTCCGCTCCACGGAATTCGCTAGTCCGAAGCGGTGAACCTCGCGAATAATTCGAACGACCTCTTTCCGAACTCCTGAGCTCCGTTACCTTGGGGCGTCGGCGCCACCGAACCGGTGAAGCTGATTCACGGAGACCTGGCGGGGGCATGGAGCACAACGAGGACGAAGTCGGCGACCGAACGCACAACGAACACTCGGGCGCGGCTCACCACGCCCTGCAAGCACGCGACATCCAGGGGGGAATCAACTTCCACACCACCACCCCGGAACCGCTGCCACCGTGGCCCAGGAGTTATACGGCCGCCGCGTACGGGGCGCTTTTCGCGGTGACGAGCGCGTACTCGTACACAATCGGCAAGATAGACCTGTCGGTCTGGGACTGGCTGAAACTGACCCTCAGCGCAACGATCCTCATCCCGGTCTTCATCACCACCGAGTACCGCCTCCAGGGCACAGAATTCGCACCACTGCGATTCCTCGCGGCGACCGTGCTCATCGCGTTGGCGATCAACCAGGGCCCGAGCCTCCTACCGGGCCTCGTGCCACTGCTGTCGAACTGGATAATCTGGCGCTTCTGACGGACGGTGACCGCGCCCGGCTTCGCGATCACCGCAACGAAGCCTTCCCACCGAGCGGCTCGACCGGGAACGCGCGGAACACACGACGATCACCGGGAAGTATTGGATCTTCTTCTCCATGGTCCAACCGGATGAACGCCCACCCTCCTCCGTAACGCGCAGTTACAGCAGCCCGATGGCTTGAGTACATCAGATGGCGGACCTGGTGCGTTGCTCACGATGGGGAGGGAACGCGTCCATGGAGCCGTCGCAGAACCACGATGCCGGTGCACGTCCGCCAGCCACCACCGGTGTCATCACCTACCTCTTCCTGACGATCAGCCCATTCCTCTTTCTCGTGGACTGGGTGCACGAACTTCCCACGAACACCTTCTGGTCGCTCGTGACGATCGTCGCCGTCCTGTACGTCCGCACCGCCCTCGACACGGCATCGAGGAAACTGCTCAATCGCAAGTCGAAGGGACGCAGGAATTTCAAGGGGTCGATCGACGAGGAAACTTTGACGTCCCTCCAAGACTCCCTGATGTCCAACGCCGAACGCATGACCGTGGACCAGGTCCGCTACTTCGCGTTGTCAGTGCTCGCACCTCAGGTGATCCGCCGGAGGGTGACCGACGAGTACACGCCCGGCAGGCGAACCCTCACGAAGTCCGTGACGGTCGAACTGGACCTGTACCACCAGTACGTCAATGGTGCCGGGCCCACGAACGACGACCTGTTCATCGCGTTGACGCTTCCGCGAAAGGGAGCGCTGTACGACCAGCTGCGCACCTCGGACTGCTCAGGCAAGCTGTTGCCGTCGCTCTCACACCGGGAATACCGCGAGCTGGCCGCGAGGACGCTGCGCACCCTCCTGCAATCGGCGCTCCCCGACGGGAAGCTCACCAACGAGGCGGTGTCCGCCGAAAAGCTGGCGCTCACGGAGATCCTCCGCTTTTCCAGGGTAGTGCGCGACGAGAACGAAACCGACCGGGAGTTCATCAGACGGGACGTCGAGCAAGACGCCAAGAGAAAGGCGGCCTTCGCCGCGATCAAGGCTCTCGGCGACGATGACAACCACTACCTGAAGCTGGCGGTGGAGTTCACCGCCAAACTTTCCACCCACTACGCGATAGTCGTGGTCGTACCGACGAACGGATCTGCGCGCTCGATCGTGACCTACTCCAGGGTGATCATCCCCGACCTCTGCCTAGCCAACCTCACTAGCAGAGAAGGAATCAGGGACCGTCTGCGCATGGCGTTGGGGCTCCGCCCCAGTTCGTTGACGATCAGCGCGCGGAACGCCGCGTCCTGCCACAGCTACCACCTGATCGTCGCGGCGAGTTCCGACCTGTTCCTCGGCGACTTCGACACCAGTTCGGTGCTGCGAATCCAGCGGACCGACGAACCGCGCCTGGAGCCCTACTGGCGTGTGCGCGGACGCCGTGGCCAGAACTACTTCCACCTCTACGGCCGCTCCCTGGTCTCGAGCGACAAGGACCTGAACGTCAGCATGCACTTCCACGAGATCCCTCCGGGTTCGGTGGGACGCGCTTTCACCGCCGCACTGACGACGTGCCTCGTGGTGCTCCTCGTCGGCTTTCTGTCGTACGCCGCCGTGGACCTCGGCGGCGTGGACAGCCAGGTGGCCTCGTTCCTCCTGGCCGTGCCCGGACTCGCCGCCGCCTGGATGGGTTTCGAGACGCGACCGGACCAGCTCTTCGAGGGCACCGTCATCTCCCGGCTCTCCCTGGTGTCGACCTTCATCCTGTCCTTCAGCGCGAGCGTCATGCTGATGTTGAACAAATCCGGTCTGGTGGTCCCCACGGGACACGAGATCTTCTTCTTCGGGAAAACCGACGTGTGGTGGTCGATCCTCGGCTTCCTCGCAACGCTGCACATGATCACGATGGGCAGCATCTGGTGGCTGCGCAACCGCGTCTACCGAAGCCTGACCACACGACCGGTCGGCGATTCGGCCGTCATCGCGTAACCGCGACAGGAGGAAGCCATGCGGTTCAGAGAACTGGTTCTCGGCAGGTCGACCGTCGAATACAGGAGCTACCTCCGCAAGGAGCGCAGGCTCAACGAAGCCGGGCAGAAGGACCTCAAGGAGTCGCGCTGGGTCGCTGCGGAGGAGGACTGGCCCGTCCACCATTCGGCAGACGTGCCCGATCGAAAGGCTGCCGAACTGATCTGGTCCAGAACGTTCGCCGTGGTGGCGGAACGGATTCAGGACAGTTTCAAGGAGCGCCCGGTATCCGATTCCGCCCAGGACGGCAAGAATCCCGTGTGAAGCCGGTCGACGCGTGTCGTGCCACGATGGTGCCCATGACCCGCACGCTCTGCCTCGCCCAGGATCCGGCGTCCGACGAACTGCTCGCCAAGGACCCGTTCGCACTGCTCGTCGGAATGATGCTGGACCAGCAAATCCCCATGGAGAAGGCCTTCAAGGGGCCGAAGGTGATCGAGGAGCGCCTTGGGGCCTTCGCGGTGCGGGAGATCGCCGAGATGGACGAGGGTGAGTTCGTGGTGGTGGCGTCGACGCCTCCCGCGATCCACCGGTTCCCCGGGTCGATGGCCAAGCGGGTGCAGGAGTTGGCCCGGTACGTGGTCGAGCACTACGACGGTGACGTGTCGCGGATCTGGGCCGACGGGGACGGGGCCGCGGTGCTCGGGCGGCTCAAGAGCCTGCCTGGGTTCGGGGATCAGAAGGCGCGGATATTCCTCGCCCTGCTGGGCAAGCAGAGGGGGGTGGAGCCCGACGGGTGGCGGGACGCTGCCGGGGACTACGGGGTGGCCGGGGCTCGGCGGAGTGTGGCCGACGTGGTGGACGCGGTGTCGCTCGGTGAGGTGCGGGAGTTCAAGAAGGCGGCCAAGGCGGCGGCGAGGAAGACGTAAAGTCCTCGGGTGCACATTCCCGGACTGACGAACCTGCAACCGCTCGGGTCCGGCGGTTTCGCCACCGTCTACCGCGCGCACCAGGTGCAACTCGGGCGCGACGTCGCTGTGAAGATCGACAACCGGGTGCTGGGCAACGAGCGCGACCGGCGGCGGTTCCTGCGCGAAGCCCATGCGGCGGCACGGTTGTCGGGACACCCGAACGTGGTCGCGGTGCACGACGCGAACATCACGCCGCAGGGCACGCCGTACCTCGTGATGGAGCTGTGCACGGGCGGGTCGCTGCACGACGTGCTGAAGAAGAACGGGCCGCTGCCCGCCGAACGGGTCCGGAACCTCGGGGTGCAGCTGGCCGACGCGCTGGCGGCGGCGCACGCGGAAGGCGTGCTGCACCGGGACATCAAGCCCGCGAACATCCTCGTCGACCGGTACGGCACGGCGAAGCTCGCGGACTTCGGGTTGGCCGCGCTGCTGGACGCGGCGGGTGGCAGCACGGTCACGCGGGACGCGCTGAGCCCTAGCTACGCGCCGCCCGAGGCGTTCGCGATGGCGGCGCCGACCGTGGCGGGCGACGTGTACACGTTGGCCGCGACCCTCTACGACCTGCTGGCGGGCAAGCCGCCGCGGCCGGTGCCGTGGCCGATCACGTCCTTCGACCACCTCGGCGAGGTGCTGCGCTCCCCCGTGCCGCAGGTGCCCGGTGTGTCCGACGAGTTCCACCAGATCCTCGCGCGCGCCCTGCACCCGGACGTGTCGGCTCGGACGCCCACGGCCGCGCGGTTGCGGGACGAGCTGCGCGGCACGGAGCCTCTGCCCTCGCCCGTTCCCGCCGGGTCGCCGGTCCGCCAGGCCCCGGCGACGGTGCCGGGGCCGAGGAGGCGGTGGCCGGTCGCCGCCGCCGCGGTGGTCGGGGCCGTCGCGATCGGCGTCGGCGTGTGGTCGCTGGTGCCGAGGGGTGACGGAGGTGGCGGCGGGACGACGTCCGGCACCGGCGGCACGTCCGCCACCGGAACGGCGCGGCAGGCCGCTGACGAGCTGCCGCCGCCGTTCCTCAAGGCCTGCGCGACGGGCTACTGCGTCGCGGAACCGGCCTGCTTCCGGGGAATGGTCTCGATCGGCGGCCAGGCGACCACGGCCCGCAAGGCCGCCAGCTGCTCCGACCAGCACTTCTGGGAGGCCTTCGCCGGCGGGTGGCTGTCGGGTGGGATCCCCGAGGTCGACAGCGACGAGCTGCTGACGGCTCCGGAGATCGCCGGTGTCTGCACGAAGGCCGCGATGGCGGCCAACACCCGGCCCACGGTCGACACGTCGACCTGGCAGCTCGGCGTGGTCGGCTTCGAGGAGGGTGACCGCAACTACTTCCTCTGCATGGGTTCTCCCGAGGAGGGCGGCGAGTTGACGACGAGCGCGTTCGGGTCAGGCGGCTAGCAGGACCGGCTCCGGGGTGCGCGTCACGCGGCGGGCGTGCACCAGGAGACCGAACGCCACCAGTGCCAGCACGCCCGCGATCGGCGGGAGCAGGGTGATGCCGACGCTGTCGATGACGAGTCCGCCGAAGACGCCCGACAGGCCGACGCCGAGGTAGATGGCGGAGGCGTTGAGGGACAGCAGCAGTCCGCTGTTGGTCGGTGCGAGCTCGATCAGCCAGTTCTGGATGGGCGGGTTGACCGACCAGGTGAACAGGCCCCAGACGAACAGCGCGATGCCCGCGGTGACGGTGGTCGTGGTGGTGAGCGGCAACGTCACCAGCACGGCCGTGAAGACGGTGAAGACGACGTACAGCAGGCGCTGGCTGCCGAAGCGGTCGGTGAGCCTGCCGCCGAGCGAGTTGCCGATCGCGCCGCCGACGCCGTAGGCGAACAGCAGCAGCGAGATCACCGTGCCGTGCACGCCCGCGGTCGTGGCGAGCAGCGGCGAGATGTAGGTGAACACGCTGAACGCGGCAAGGCAGGCCAGGACGGTCATGCCGAGGACGGGGACGACGCGGCGGTCGGCGGCGACGGCGAAGCGCTCGCGGATGCTCACGACGGGCGGCGCGGCGACCTGCGGGACGCCGAGGCGGACGATGACGGCCGCGATGAGCGAGGCTGCGCCCACGAGCGCGAAGACGCCCTGGTAGCCGATCGAGCCGCCGAGGAGGCTGCCCGCGGGGACGCCGATGATCAGCGAGAACGTCAGCCCGCCGAAGACCGTGGCGACCGCGCGGCCCCGGTGCTCGGGTGCGGTGAGCGCGGTGGCGACGAGCGTGGCGGCGGGTGTGTAGGCGGCGGCGCCGACGGCGCTGACCACGCGGGCCGCCATGAGCAGCGGGTAGTTCGGGGCGAGGGCGGACAGGACGTTGCCGAGCGCGGAGACGGCCAGTGCGACGACCAGCAGCTCGCGCCGGTTCCAGCGGCCGGTGAGGGCGGCGAGGACGGGGGCCGCGACGGCGTAGGACAGCGCGAACACGGTGAGCAGCTGGCCCGCGGTGGACAGCGACACGTCGAGTTCCCGGCTCACGGCGGGCAGCAGCCCGGACAGGATGTAGCCGCTGGTGCCCACGGTGAAGGCGCCGGCGGCGAGCAGGTAGGTGCGGGCGGACATCGGACTCCCAGCGGCGGACATCGGACTCCCAGCATCGGCTCAATGGTTCGACGCTGACCGTACTACGACTTTCGTCGAACTACGACCGTTGTCGTACTATGGGTGACATGGACAACGCCCTGGAGCACCCCGACCGGAACGAGATCCGGATCGAGGCCGTCCTGCACGCGCTCGCCGACCCGGTCCGCCTGACGATCGTGCGCGCCCTCGCGACGTCGGACACCGGCATCGCCTGCGGGGCGCTCGAACTCGACGTCAGCAAGTCGACCCGCACCCACCACATCCGCACCCTCCGCCAGGCGGGCGTGGTCCACGTGCGCCCGGAGGGGACGTCCCGGATCAGCACGCTGCGACGGGACGACCTGGACGCGCTGTACCCCGGCCTGCTCGACGGCGTGCTCGCGGCGGAGCGCTGAACGCATTCCCCGAACGCTGATTCCGCAATTATGCGGAATCAGCGTCAAATGCCCCGACATACCGCCGAACGAGTCTCCGGACCAGCGAGCGGATCGATTTCCAGCGGTGGCCGTGACTTTCTCGCGACCATTCACCGCTCCAGTCGAGCGAACCGCTGACCTGCTGGGGTACGGACAGCTAGGGTTGGCCGCGTTCAGCTCCCTGCCTGTCCCATTGGAGATCGCGCGCGGTGGACTTTCTACTCGGCCTTCCCGAAAAATCCGCACTGCTGGCCCTCATGCTGATCGTCGAGGAAGCGTCCAACACGGACATCCGCGAGCAGTACGGCTTCACGATCGACAAGAGGGTTCGCGACCGCCTCGTCGGTTCCGGGTACATCACCGCCCGCAAGTCCAGGGAACTGCGCGGCGCGTTCGTGCACGAGCTCACCGAAGCGGGCTGGAAGCAGTGCCGCGAGGAACTGGCCGCGGCGACGCCGTCCGGCGTGCAGAAGGGCTACCGGCTGCTCTTCGGCCTCGCCCGCGCCCTCGACGGCCACCTGACCAGGTCGCGCCTGGAGATGGCCGACGTCTTCGTGCCGGGCAGGGCGGCGGCGGTCCCGACCGCTCCGCGGGCCGTCGACCCCGAGGCGGAGATCCGCGCGGCGTACGACGCGCTGGTGTCCCGGCCGGGTGCCTGGGTGAACCTGAGCAGGCTGCGCGACGCGCTCCCCCACCTGTCGCGCGACGAGGTCGACGAGGCGCTGGTGCGGCTCAACCTGGAGCCGTGGGCCTACCTGATCCCCGAGGCCAACCAGAAGACCCTCTCCGAGGCGGACCGCGAGGCGGCCGTCCACGTCGGCGGCGAGGACAAGCACCTGCTGTCCATCGACCGCGGCTGAGGCCACCGGCCATGGACGAGCTGGAGCGCAAGGCCCTGGAGAACCTGCGGTTCGACTGGGCACCGACCCCCGAGGACGTCTGGGACTCGACCACGCCGCACGTCGAGGGGCTCAACGACGGCGCGCTGAAGGCGGTCATGGACGCCTACGAGGACGCCAGGGCGAGCCGCGGGTCGAGCCCGCTCGGCGTGGCCATCACCGGCCAGCAGGGTTCCGGCAAGACGCACATGCTCGGCGCGGTGCGGGCCGAGGTGCAGCGGCGGGGCGGGTACTTCTTCCTGGTGAGCCTGCTGCACGGCAGCGACTTCTGGCAGAACGTCGTCCACGCGCTGCGCACCGGCCTCCAGTACCCCGGCTGGGGCGGCGAGGCGCAGCTCACGGTCGCGCTGGGCAGGCTGGCGAACCGGCTGGAGCTCACCGACGAGGTCCGGCGGCAGGTGGTCGGGGCCGCGCCGATCACCAGGCGGGCGCTCGACGACGTCGTCCGCGCGCTGGGCGGGCTGGACCCGCAGCGCGGCCACGGGTGCAGGCACACCGCCAGGGCCCTGGTCCTGCTCGCGTCGAAGGACCTCGCGGCGGGCGAGGTCGGCGAGTCCTACCTCATCTCGGCGGGCGAGGCCGTGCCCGGCGAGCGGGCCGAGTGGGGCATCCACCCCGATCCGAAGAGCCCGCACCAGATCGCGGGCGAGCTGTCCCGGCTGCTGTCGCTGACCGGTCCGAGCCTGGTCGCCGTCGACCAGATCGACACGCTGATCTCGCAGTCGTTGAACCCGACCGACGAGCACCAGCCCGCGCTGGCGGGCGCGGCCGAGGACGTCCTGCTCGACCAGATCGGCCACGGCCTGATGGCCATGCGCGAGACGATGCAGCGCACGGTGTCCGTGGTCGCCTGCCAGGACCAGGTGTGGGAGAGCCTCGGCAGCCGCACCAACGGCGCGGTGGTCTCCCGGTTCCGCCAGGCGACGCGGTTGAAGGCGGTGCCGTCGGCGGAGATCGGGCTCGCGCTGGTCGTGACCCGGTTCGAGCCGCGGTTCAGGGCCGTGGGCTTCGAGCCGCCGTTCCCGAGCTGGCCGGTGCTGCCCGAGGCGTTCGCCGGGGCCGTGCACTTCACGCCGCGGCAGCTGTACAAGGAGATCGACCAGCACGTCAGGACCTGCCTGGACGCGGGCACCCTGGTGACGCTCGCGAGCCTCACCAGCCGGGTCGGCCTCACGCCGCGGCGCAAGCAGCGGGCCGAGACCGCGTCGGACGAGCAGGTGCACGCGCTGGACGAGCGGTTCGCCGAACTCGTGCGGGGCGCCGACCCGAGTGCCGCGCTGGACAAGGGCAGCGAGGACTCGCGGATGCCCGAGCTGCTCGACGCCGGGCTGCGCACCTACGTCTTCGAGCAGGGCGACGAGCGCGAGCAGTACTCGCTGGACCCCAAGCCGAGCGCGAACCCCCCGCTGCACGCGCGGCTGCGGCGGATGCTGGACGAGAAGACCGACGACCAGGCGCACTGGTCGTTCCGCTCGATCGCCAGCCCCGACGCCAGGGCCGCGCAGAACCGGATCCAGCGGCTGCTCATCAACGCGGGCCTCGACCCGGACGTGCTGAAGCGCAAGGCGTTCCTGCTGCGCACGGGCCCGTGGAAGACCGGGACGAAGAAGACCGGCGAGGTGCTGGAGGCGTTCCGCGCGGCGGGCGGGGTGTTCCTCGACCACGTCGACACCGACGACCTGAAGGCCTTCGCCGCGCTGGAGGCGCTGTGGACCGACAACCCTCCCGGCTTCAAGCCGTGGCTGGAACAGCGCAGGCCCGCGAGCACGACCGCCTTGTTCCGCGCGGTCTTCGGCGAGCCGGACCCGGCGCCGGAGCACCGGGAGCCCGCGTCCCCCGTCCCGCACGACGACCACTCGGGGTGGCCGGACGAGGACCTCGACGTGGTCGAGGCCCCGGTGCCCGCACCGCAGGTGCACGCCGTCCCGCCGGGCTTCCTCTCGCTGGGGCGGAGCGCGGACACCGGCGAGCCGGTGCCGATCCCGCTGGAGGCGCTGCGGAAGCACGCGGTGATCTTCGCGGGGTCCGGCTCCGGCAAGACCGTGCTGATCCGCAGGCTGCTGGAGGAGTGCGCGCTCCAGGGCGTGTCCGCGATCGTGCTCGACCCGAACAACGACCTGGCCCGGCTGGGCGACGCGTGGCCGTCGCCACCGGCGGGGTGGAACGCCGGTGACGACGCCAGGTCCGCCGACTACCTGGAGCACACCGACGTCGTGGTCTGGACGCCCGCCTGGGAATCGGGGCGTCCGCTGAGCTTCCAGCCGCTGCCCGACCTGGCCGCGCTGGCGGGTGACCCCGACGAGTTCCGGCTCGCGCTCGACACCGCCGTCGCGGGTCTGGCGCCACGGGCCCGCGCGGACGGCTCGACCGTGAAGGCGGACCTGGCGCGGGCGGTGCTGAAGGAGGCGCTGGCGTACTTCGCCCACACCGGCGGCGGGAGCCTCGACTCGTTCCTCGACCTGCTCGGCGACCTGCCGGACGGCGTCACGTCGCTCACCAAGGGCCAGGCGATGGCCGAGGACATGTCCCAGACCCTCACCGCGGCCATGATCAACGACCCGCTGTTCGGCGGCTCGGGCACACCGCTCGACCCAGGGGTGCTGCTCACGCCCGCGCCGGGCAGGCGAGCCCGGATCTCGGTGATCAGCCTCATCGGCCTGCCGTCCGACGAGCAGCGGCAGAGCTTCGTCAACCAGCTCCAGATGGCGCTGTTCGCGTGGATCAAGCAGAACCCGGCGGGCGACCGGCCGCTGGGCGGGCTGTTCGTGATGGACGAGGCGCAGACCCTGGCGCCGTCGGGCGCGATGACCGCGTGCACGTCGAGCACGCTGGCGCTGGCCTCGCAGGCCCGGAAGTACGGGCTGGGGCTGGTGTTCGCCACGCAGGCGCCCAAGGGCATCCACAACCGGATCGTCGGCAACGCCGCCACGCAGTACTTCGGCTTCATCAACAGCCCGACGCAGGTCGCCGCCGCCAAGGAGATGGCGGCGGCCAGGGGCAGCACCGTCCTGGACATCTCCCGGCTGAACGCGGGCCAGTTCTACGCGGTCGGCGAGGGCATGCCGTTCCAGAAGGTCCACTCGCCGATGTGCCTGAGCCACCACCCGTCCAGCGCGCTGACCGCCGAGGAAGTCCTGGTCAGGGCCCGTACCGAACAGCACTAGAGGGGACCCGCGCGTGGACCTCGTCATCCAGGGGCTCGTCAAGGAGTTCCAGGACGTCCAGAGCCTCACCGAGCTGCCGCGGAGCGAGGCGTTCGAGGCGTTCGCCGCCTACTGCGTGCTCAGCTCCTACTACGAGGGCGAGTTCAGCCCCGACGACCACCGCACCGGCGGTGGCAACGACCTGGGGATCGACGCGTTCGGCGTCGTGGTCAACGGGGAGCTGTGCCACGACGTGGAGGAGGTCAGGGCCGCCGTGGACGCGGTCTCGAAGCCGGACGTCCAGATCGTCGTCGTGCAGGCCAAGACCACGTCCGGGTTCGAGACGAAGGTCGTCTCCGACCTTGCCGACAACCTGTGCCACGTCCTGGGTTCCGACCCGCTCGCCTACCAGGCCTCCGAGGACGTGCGGAACCTCCGCGACTGCGTGAAGGCGGTCTACGGCGACATCGGCAAGCTGTCCAGCAGGCTGCCGCAGCTGCACGTCCACTACGTGACCACCGGCGACACCGTCGCGGACCTGGTGGCGCAGAAGGCGCACTCCGCGGAGAAGCAGCTCGCCGAGCCGGGGCTGTTCGAGACCGTCGAGTTCCACTGCGTGGTCCGCGGCGAGCTGCGCAAGCTCTACCGGAGGGCGACCACCAAGGTCGCGGCCACGTTCCCGATGCCGAAGAAGGTGTTCTTCCCCAAGGTCCCCCACGTCGACCAGTCCCTGCTGGGCCTGCTGGCGGCGAAGGACCTCGTCCACCACGTCCTCTGCGACGAGGCGGGGCGGCTGCGCAAGACGCTGTTCAACGACAACGTGCGCGACTTCCAGGGCTACAACGACGTCAACTCCGAGATCCGCGACACGCTGCGCGACCCGGTGCGGCGGGAGCGGTTCGCCGTCCTCAACAACGGGATCACCATCGTGACGCGGGGGCTGACGGTGGTCGGCGACGACGTCCACGTGGACGACTTCCAGATCGTCAACGGCTGCCAGACCTGCCACGTGCTGTTCGAGCACCGCGACCAGCTCACCGACGCCGTCCACGTCAGCGTGCGGATCGTGCACTCGCAGGACGAGGACCTCATCAACGGCATCGTGGCGGCGACGAACCGCCAGACCGTCGTCACCGAGGAGGACCTGACCGTCCGCGAGGAGTTCCACCGGTTGCTGGAGGACCACTTCCACCGCGGCCGGGACAAGCAGCGGAGCCTGTACTACGAGCGGCGGTCCAAGCAGTACAGCGAGAGCAAGCACGTCGAGAAGACCCGCGTCATCACCAGGGCCCAGCTCACCCGCGCCTACGTCGCCATGTTCCTGGAGGAGCCCTCCCGGTCGGGGCACCTCAAGACGCTGCTCGCCGCCCGCGGCAAGGAGCTGTTCTCCCCCGACCAGCAGCCGATCGTCTACTACGCCGCGGCGGCCACGTTCTACCGGGTGGAGTGGCTGATCCGGAACCGGCGCATCCCCACGGGCTACAGCCCCGCCCGCTACCACCTGCTGGCCGCGATCAAGCTGCGGCTGCTCGGGTCCGACCGGGTGCCGCCCTCGTCGAAGGCCGCGGTGAAGCAGTGCGAGCGGATCCTCGACCTCGTCTGGGACGCCAACGAGTCGGAGCGCCTCGTCCTCGAACTGCTCGACTCGCTCCAGCGCGCGATCGACGCCGAGACCGGGCTGGGGGTGCGGCTGGGCGAGATGGTGCGCACCCAGAGGTTCGCCGAGCGCGTCCGCCGCGAGGTGCTCGGCCCGGCCCGGTAAACCGCTTGCGCGCCGCCGTAGCGTTGACCGACGTGCGTGCGTGGGGTTCCAGTCAGTTCCGGCTCGCGGTGGCCGGTTTCCGGAGGTATTCGACCTATCGACAGGCGATGCTCGCGGGCTCGGCCACGAACGTGGTGTTCGGCCTGCTGAGGATGGCCGTGCTGCTGGCGGCGCTCGAATCGTCGCCGAGCGGGCGCATCGCGGGGTACGACGTGGCCGCGACGGTGACCTACGTGTGGCTCGGGCAGGGCCTGCTGTCCTTCGTGGTGCTGTGGGGCGACACGGCGCTGGCCGACCGGATCCGGTCCGGGGACGTGGTGGTGGACCTGTACCGGCCGTGGGACCTCCAGTGGGCGCTGGCGGCGGAGGACCTGGGGCGGGCGGCGTACTGCGCGGTGACGCGGCTGGTGCCGCCGGTGCTGGTCGGGGCGCTGCTGTTCCCGTTCCGGTGGCCGACGCCCGAGCGGTGGCCGGTGTTCGTGGTCAGCGCCGTGCTGGCCGTGCTCGTGAGCTTCGGGATGCGGTTCCTGGTGAACGTGTCCACGTTCTGGCTGATGGACAACCGCGGTGTGGTCGCCCTCTACGGCGTGGGGACCTCGATCCTCTGCGGGTTGACGGTGCCGCTGGACTTCTTCCCCGAGTGGGCGCGGTTCGTGCTGTGGTTCACGCCGTTCCCCGGTGTCGTGCAGGGGCCGATCGACGTGTTCATCGGTCACGGTCCCCTGTGGACGACGGTGGGCCACCAGGTGTTCTGGGTGGTGGCGCTGTTCCTGGGCGGCAAGCTGGCGCTCGCGCGGGCCGTGCGGAGGGTCGTGGTGCAGGGTGGCTGACGCGATCTACCGGAAGATCCTGCACGCGCGGGTGCGCGGGCAGCTGTCGTACCGGGGCTCGTTCCTGCTCGACTGCCTGGCGCAGGCCATCGCGCAGGGCGGGGAGCTCCTGGTGATCCTGGTGCTGTTCAACCGGATCACCGCGCTCGGCGGGTTCTCGGTCGACGAGGTGCTGCTGGTGTACGCGTTCGCGGGTACCGCGTTCGGGTTGTCCGACCTGTTCGCCGGGCAGCTGAACGCCCTGCCGACCTACATCCGGCAGGGCACGTTCGACGTGCTGCTCCTGCGGCCGTTGGGGACGTTGCCGCAGCTCATGGCCTCGGACCTGCCGTTGAAGCGGATCGGGCGGGTGTTCGCCGGGCTCGTGGTGCTGGTCTACGCCCTGCTGCACAACGACGTCGTGTGGACGCCGTGGTCGATCGGGCTGCTGGTCGTGACGCCCGTGGCGGGGGCGGTGATCTTCAGCGCGATCTGGGTCATCGCCTGCTCCGTGTGCTTCTGGCTGGTGGACGGGCAGGAGCTGACGAACACCGTGACCTACGGCAGCAACACGTTCACCTCGTACCCGATCAGCGTGTACTCGGGTTGGCTGCGGCGGCTGATGGCGTTCGTGGTGCCCGGCGCGTTCGTCGCGTACTACCCGGCGCTGGCGGTGCTGGGCAAGCCCGACCCGCTCGGGGCACCGGCCTGGCTGGGGTGGGTGTCACCGGTCGTCGCCGCGCTGGTCGCGGGCCTGGCCGCGGTGACCTGGACGTTCGCCGTTCGACACTACCGAGGGACTGGATCATGATCGAGGTGCGCGACCTGCGTCGGGAGTTCCGCGTCAGCGAGAAGGCGGGGTTCCTGCGGCGCACGCACCGCACGGTGGCGGCGGTGGACGGGGTCAGCTTCGACGTGGCGGCCGGGGAGGCCGTCGGGTACGTCGGGCCGAACGGGGCCGGGAAGTCGACCACCATCAAGATGCTGACCGGCATCCTGGTGCCGACGTCGGGGACCGTGCGGGTGTCCGGCGTCGACCCGTCGCGGCAGCGCAAGGAGCTGGCGCGGCGGATCGGCGTGGTGTTCGGGCAGCGCAGCCAGCTCTGGTGGGACCTGCCGCTCCAGGACAGCTTCGAACTGCTGAGGGCGATCTACCGGGTGTCCACACCGGACTTCACCGCGCGGCTCGCGGAGTGCGTGGAACTGCTGGAGCTGGGGCCGTTCCTGACGACCCCGGTGCGGCAGCTCTCGCTGGGCCAGCGGATGCGCGGGGAGGTCACGGCCTCGCTGCTGCACGCCCCCGAGCTGCTGGTGCTGGACGAGCCCACGATCGGACTGGACCTGGAGTCCAAGGAACGGCTGCGGGAGTTCCTGGCCGAGCTGAACACCACGCGCGGCACGACGCTGCTGCTCACCACGCACGACCTGGACGACATCCAGCGGCTCTGCCCGAGGCTGGTGGTCATCGACCACGGGACGGTGCTCGCCGACGGCCCGCTGGCCGACCTGCGGGCCGAGGTCAGCCCGGAACGGGTGCTCGTGGTCGACCTGGAGGTGGCCGTTGCACCGCTGGCGGACCTGCCCGGCGTCACCTCGGTGCGGGTGGAGCTGGGGGGCAAGCGGCAGCACCTGGCGTTCCGCCGGGACGTGACCACGGCCGCCGCGCTGATCACCGCCGTGGCGGCGCGCGCCGAGGTGCACGACCTCGCCGTCGTGGAGCCGGAGATCGACGACGTGGTGCGCCGCTTGTACGAACGCCGACACGAAGGAGCGGAGTGTCGGTAATGTCGGAGTTCCGCAAGACAGTCGAGTGAAGACAAACTGGAGTCCCCATGCGCGCTTCCCGGTCAGTGGCCACCGTCGTGCTGGCGCTCGGACTGGCAGGTGCTGCCTCCGGGTGCGATGCCGTGAACGAGGCGACCAACGCCGCGAACTCGGTCAACGACGCCGCGAACAAGGTTCAGCTCTGCCTCGACGCGGTGAAGCTGATCGGCTTCACGCCCGACCTGAGCAACCCGCAGGCAGCGGTGGACGACGCGCACAAGAAGGCCGAGGAGATGACCAAGCTCGCCGAACAGGCGGGGGACGCGACGCTCAAGCAGGCCCTCGAAGCGTCGGCCCAGCAGCTCAGCTCGGTCACCCTGAGCGACCTCGACCCGGCCTCCGCGGCCGGGTGGCTCCAGGAGAAGCTCGACAAGCTCAACGCGTTGAACACCGCCTGCGCCAACTGACGAACTTTCACCCACGTGTTCGCACCCGTTGGGGGAACACGTTTCCACCGGGTGAAACCAAACCTTGGTGGCCTGTTGCCCGCCGTCCCGGCGTCCTACGCTGTTGGGCATCGGGAGGTGTAGAGATGCAAGCATTGGTAGGCGACCGGTTGCACGTCCACAGCCGCGTGGTCGGCGTCGAGGAACGTCTCGGAGAGATCCTCGAGGTTCGCGGCCGTGAAGGTGCTCCCCCGTACCTGGTTCGCTTCGTGGACGGGCACGAGGGCCTGGTGTACCCAGGACCCGACTGCCTCGTCGAATCGCGGTCGAACAGCTGAACCCGTCGCCAAGGCCGGAAACGGCCTTGGCGGCAGCGGGTCGGCCTCCCTCACCCCAGAGCGACCTCGATCAGCGCCTCGGCCAACTGGGGCGTGGCGGCCGCGACCCCCGACCAGCGCCGCGTCAGGTCGTGGTCGAACGTGAACGGCCTGCCCCGCAGGTCGAGCAGCACACCACCCGCCGCGGGCACCGTCACCAGCGCCGCGGCGAGGTCCATGATCCTGTGCGTGTCCGATCCGACGTCGATGAACGCGTCCACCGAGCCCTCCGCCACCAGCGCCGTCTCCAGGCACGTGGTGCACAGGACGCGAATCCGATCGGCCCGAGCGGCAACCCGCTGCCACGCCTCCTCGGTACCGCGCTTGGGCCGCATCAGGCAGACGGAAGCACCGTCCAACGCCGTGCGCCCGGTGGTCCGGTAGGGCGTCGGCTCACCAGCACGCGCCCACCAAGCCCGCCCGGTGTCGAACCACACGGTCAACGCCTCGCTGGGCACCCCGTCGCGCACCACAACACCGGCGAAGCACGACAGCGGAACCCCGAACGAAGCGTTGGCGGACCCGTCCACCGGGTCGATCACCAGCGTCTCGGCGGACCCGTTGTCGATGAACCCGGCCTCCTCGGACAGCAGGTTCGCACCGGAGCGCTTGGCCGCGTCCGCGATGGCACCCTCCACGATCGCGTCGACCCGCATGGTCGGCGTGCCGTCAGCGCCATCGGCGACCTCCTCGCGCAACTCCAGCCGGGTGTGGGCCAGCCGGGCCTCGCCGTAGGCCGCGGAAGCGGCGCGGGCGGTGGCGGCCAACGCGGGGTGGACGTCAGCGGGCAACTCGGGTTCCGGCACGGGCCAGGTGATGCGCAACGAGCGCCTCCTTGCACGGGGAGTGGACTCCGGTCTTCCTACCAGGAAACCGGCAGCCGCGGCCCACGACAGACCAAAGGGGCGGCCCGACCGGACCGCCCCTCGGGAGAAGAACCAGCTCAGATCAGCCCGAGGGCCTTCACGGCGTCGCGCTCCTCGACCAGCTCGGCGACCGAGGCGTCGATCCGCCCGCGGGAGAACGAGTCGATCTCCAGCCCCTGCACGATCTCGTACCGACCACCCGAAGCGGTGACCGGGAACGACGAGATCAGCCCCTCCGGCACCCCGTAGGACCCGTCGGACACGACGGCCGCGGACGTCCAGTCACCCTCGGGCGTCCCGTTCACCCACGAGTACACGTGGTCGATGGCCGCGTTGGCGGCGGACGCCGCGGAGGACAGCCCACGAGCCTCGATGATCGCCGCACCGCGCTTGGCGACGGTGGGGATGAACGTCCCCTCCAGCCACTCCTGGTCGTCCACCGCGGAAGCGGCGGACACGCCGTTCACCTCGGCGTGGAACAGGTCCGGGTACTGGGTGGCGGAGTGGTTGCCCCAGATCGTCAGCTTCTTGATCTCGCCCAACGACACGCCGAGCTTCTTCGACAGCTGCGCCAGCGCCCGGTTGTGGTCGAGGCGGGTCATCGCGGTGAACCGCTCCGCGGGCACGTCCGGCGCGTGCTGCTGCGCGATGAGCGCGTTCGTGTTGGCCGGGTTGCCGACCACCAGCACGCGGACGTCCTCCGCCGCACCGGCGTTGATCGCCTCGCCCTGGGGCTTGAAGATGCCGCCGTTGGCCGAGAGCAGGTCGCCGCGCTCCATGCCCTTGCTGCGCGGGCGGGCGCCGACGAGCAGTGCGACGTTCACGCCGTCGAACGCGGTCTTCGCGTCGTCGGTGATGTCGATGCCGGACAGCAGCGGGAACGCGCAGTCGTCGAGCTCCATGGCGGTGCCCTCGGCGGCCTTGACCGCCTGCGGGATCTCCAGCAGGCGCAGGCGGACCGGGGTGTCCGGGCCCAGGAGCTGGCCGGAGGCGATGCGGAACAGCAGTGCGTAGCCGATCTGGCCGGCCGCACCGGTGACGGTGACGTTCACGGGCGTGCGGGTCATGAGCCTTCCCGAATGACGGTCCAGGGGGCGGAGTCCTCGGGTGGCACGACCACTAGGCAGGACTGACCTGTCAGCGGCGGTCTCTGCACCGGGACCGCGCGCCGGGCGTTTTCGCCCGGCTCCCGCAGGTTACCAACTGGTCATCGTCCGCCGTCGGTGCGGTGAGCAGCCTCTCAGGTGGTTAGGTGTTCGACGTGGACGACGAAGTGATCATCGGCGAGGACTTCGCCGACGCGGTGATGTTCCAGGAGACGTGGGAACGGCGGACCTTCGACCGCTGCGACTTCAGCGAAGCGGACATGCGGGGCTTGGTGACCAAGAGCTGCACGTTCACCAACTGCACGTTCGCCCGCACGGACCTCGGCGATTCGAAGCACACGGCGACGGCGTTCCGCTCGTGCACGTTCGACCGGACGGTGCTGTCCGGGGCGTCCTTCACGTCGTGCAGCCTGCTCGGGTCGTCGTTCACGGCGTCCGTGCTGCGGCCGATCTCGTTCCACGAGACCGATCTCACGCTGGCCAGCCTCGCGGGGGTCACCCTGCGCAAGGTCGACCTGCGGGGGCTGCGGATGCGCGAGGCGAACCTCAGCGACGCGGACCTGCGGGACACCGACCTGCGCGGCACCGACCTCCAGGGCGCCCGGCTGCTCGGGGCGAACCTGGGTGGCGCCGACCTGCGCGGCGCGCGGCTGGACGCCAACGGCTGGGTGCAGGCGAAGATCGCGGGAGCCACGGTGGACCTGTCGATGGCCATCGCCTTCGCCGCCGCCCACGGCCTGGTCGTGGAGGAACTGGGCGACGGGAGCTAGCCGGACGGGCCGCCCGCCCCGCTGCGGGGCGGGCGGCCTCCGGTCACGGTGCACAGCGGTGGTCTTCCCCGCCGACCATCTCGTCTCCCCGGACGTCACCTCGCGGTGGGCGCTTCCCGGTAGCTCGCACGGGGGACCGCCGAACGAGGAACGAGCCGTGCCCCCGGGCGGTGACCGGGGGGCCGGCGCGGCCTGAGCGACCGTTCGCTAGTTCTGCGCTTCCTGGTGCGAGACCTCGACGAGCGCGCCGTCCGCGACCATGTCCTCGACCGAGGTCGGGAACAGGTACGCGGTGCCGCCGCCGGGCTGCTCGAACCACGGCACGGCCACGCCGGTCAGCACCTCGACCGGACGCCGCAGCCGGTACACCCGGTACGCGCGGTTGATCCACGACGGCACGAGCGACCGCTCCTCGAACGGCGTGCCCGCGGCGTAGACCAGGTTGCCCACGGGCTCGCCGAACCGGTCGACCTCGAACCCGGCGGGCAGCTCGACCATCTTCTTGTGGCGGAACAGCGTGAGCGGCGGTTCACCGTTCATCGGCTTGATCGGCCAGCCGCGCTTGCCACCCGACTCGGACTGCTGCTGCGCCTCCTGGCGCGGCGCGTCGACCCGTGCGGCGTTCGCGGCGATCGGCTCGGGCCTCGGCGGCTCGACCCTCGGCAGCGGCTCCGGACGCGGGAGTTCCGCGCGCGGCAGCGGCTCCGGACGGGGCATCTCGGCGCGGGGCAACGGCTCCGGGCGCGGCGGTTCCACGCGGGGCAGCGGCTCCGGCCGGGGCATGGGCGCGACCTGCACGACCTGCGGCGGCATCGGGCGGCCGTCGCGGAACCCGTTGACGCCGTTGGGCGGCGGACCCTGCGGCCCACCGGGGGGCGGGCCCTGCGGCGGGCGCATCATCTGCGGCGGCGGGGGCTGCCTGCGCGGCGCGCGGCGACCCGTGAGCACCAGCTTGCCGATCAGGAACGACGCCGCGTCCTCCAGCCGGTCGAACCGGCTCGGGTTCTTCGGACCGTTGTCGAACCAGGCGACGACCCAGCTGCTGCCCTCGGTGCGCAGGTTCCACGTGCGGTCGACGGGCTCGCCGATGCGGTACGCGGCGGGCGGCACGTCGAGGTCGTCCAGCGCCCGGCGGACGCCGGACAGCTCGCGCTCCTCCTCGGGCGTGACCTGCCTCGGCACCTCGGGCTCGGCGGGAGGCTGCTCGACCACCACCGGCTCGATGTCGAACTGGGTCTCCTGGTCGACCTCGAACCTGGTCGTCACGTCGGAGTGCCTCGGGTCGGCCTCGACCTCGAACTTCGGCACGACGTCGACCAGGTCGGACTCGACGAGCCGCGCCTGCTCCGCGACCGGTTCCTCGACGGGCAGCGGCTCCGGCTCCGGCTCCACCGGCAGCGCGTCGTTCGACGCTTGGCCTGCGGCGGCGAACGGGCTCCACGCGGCGGTGTCCTGGTCGGCCCCGGCGCTCTCGTACCTGTTGGGGGCGAACAGGTCCATGCCGTCGACGTAGGAATCCCGGCGGTACCGGTCGTCGCGAGGCGGGGTGGGCTCGGTGTCGAAGTCGAACTGCACCCGGTACGGCGGACCGTCCTGGGCGGCGTCGAACTGGCTCTGGTCGAACTCCAGCACCTCGTCGGCCTCGGCGACCGTCGCGGGCCGCAGGTCGACGAGGTCCATGGTCGCGGTGTCCTCGACGTCCGGCTCGTCGACCGGCATCGGCTCGGGCCGGGGCTCGACGAGCTGGTCGGCGGGCTCGGCCTCGGGCTCGCGGGCGGGCTCGGCGCGGAAGCCGTGGTCCACGTCCGTGCGGAACACCGGCTGCGCGTCGAAGTCGTCGGCGGGCTGGAAACCGGGGCCCGGTTCGGCCCGCAGCAGTTCCGGCTCGTCGTCGGACCGGTGCTCCGGCTCGGCGTAGCCGTCCTGGTGGTCGGAGGTGGGCGGTTCGGACGGCCTGCGGTCGTCCGGGTAGAAGTCCTGGCCCGCCTGGAACCCGACGGTCGCCGAGTCGCCCTCGACGGGGAAGAAGTTCGACTCGGGGTCGTAGTCCGACTCGCGCTTCGGCGGCTGCTCGGTGTGGAAGTCCGGCCGCGGCTGGAACTCCGTGTCCGGCTGGGACTCCCGCTCCACGGGGGCGCTCGCGGTCGGGAAGAAGTTCTCGTCGGCGCTCGACCGCTGCTCCGCAGTCGCGCTGTCGTCGGGGAAGAAGCTGTCCCCGTCGCCGTACTCCGGCCTCGGCCGGGACTCCGACCGCTGCACCGACTCCGGCGGAGCGTCCAAACCCGACGGCGAACTCAACCGAGGCTGCGCACCACCCTCCGGGAAGAACTGCTCCTCGACGCCGGGCGGCTGCTCCGTCTTCGGACCGTCCTCCGGGAAGAAACTGTCCTCGGCATCGAACTCCGGGCGGACGCGCGCGACCGGCTCCGGCGGCGGAGCGTCCAGACCCGTCGGCGAACTCAGCCTCGGCTGCGCACCACCCTCGGGGAAGAACTGCTCCTCCACGACCTTCTTCGAGTCGTCCTCGCCGAAGAAGTTCTCGTCCGACTCGACCACGGGCTTGGCCTCGGGCTTCGCCGAAGCCGACTGGGTCGGCGCGGGCTGGACCGGCGGCTGGTGGGCCGGACCGCCCTCCGGGTAGAAGTCCTCGCTGGGCTGGTGCCGGGCGTTCGGGTCGTTGGTGTCGCCGGGGAAGAAGTTGGACCCGTCCTCGAAGTCGGGCCGGGGGTGGAACTCCGTCGCCTGGTCCTGGCCACCGGTCCGCTCGGGCACGGGGTCGGCCGGCGGCTCGTCCTCGATCACGGGCAGCGGCGTGGCGACCGTGGCGTGCGGGTCGTACGGCTGCGTGGAGCGGTCGTCGCCGAACGGCGAGAACTCCTCGGCCTCCGGCTCGGGCACGATCGGCACGGCGGGTTTGGGCAGCGGTGTGCCGCGGGGCGCGGTCGGGGCGCCGAGGTTCGCCGCGGCGGCGACGCGCGACTCCTCCGACACCTCGGGGCTGCGGAACTCGGCGGCGCGGGCGCGCTCGACCAGCTCGGCCTCCGGGGGGATGCCGTAGGCGCGCAGGTAGTAGCCGACGGCGGCGGGCCAGATCCAGTGGCCGTCCGTCTGGAACGCGACCGGCACGACGGACGGCGCGTCGGGGTCCAGCACGTCGGCGTCGAAGCCGCGACCGGCCACCGCGACCGGCGCGCGGTCCAGGTAGTCCAGCAGCGCCTCGCGCTCGTGGTCGGGGATCGCCGGGCGGTTGACCGACGGGCGGCCGTCCGCGCCCGCGCCGTCGAAGACCCGTGCGGTCCGGAAGCCGCGCGGCACCTGCGGGGGCGGGGGCGGCGCGGCGGGGGCCTGACCGGACGGCAGCCACTTGCGCAGCCACTCCGGCACGTTCTCGTCGGCGCGCGGGAAGAAGCGCATCTCGTCGACGTAGGCCTGCGGCGGTGGCGGCGTCTGCCACTTCGGCTCGGTCCGGTCGAAGTCGAGGTTGTAGCTGGCGGGCTGGTCGAGCTGGTAGCGGGCGTTGGACCAGCTGCCCCGACCCTCGCGGTGCATGCCCGCGCGGAGACGGGAGAACAGGGCGGCCACCTCCTGCGGAGGCACCCACCCCTGCGAACTCCCGTCGGCCGACCGCACCTCGGCGGCCAGCTCGAAGTAGCGGCCGGTCGCGCGGTAGTCGGCGACGACGTTCTGCCAGCCCTCGGGGGCGGCCCGCATCAGGGTCAGCCCGATCTGCTTGACCAGAGCGTCCTGCTCTGTCGGGTTCAACGGCTTCGGCTCGGACACACCAACATCTTCCCCCGCGACTCCGCGTACCGGAACGGCCCCCTGCTGGGCCGAATCAGAGCAACCACCACGCCGGCCCGACCATAACCCGATCGGCGCGCGCGGGAAAACCGAAGCGGAACCGGCTAGGGGCTAGGGGGCTGAGGTCTGGGGCGGGGGTGGGGTGCTGGTGGCTTCCGCCACCTCGACCAGGCTGCCGTCGGCCAGCAGATCGCGGACCGACCTGACCAGGAAGAAGCCCGTACCACCACCCGGTTGGCCGAACCACGGCACCGCGATGCCCTTGAGCGCGGTGGTCGGCCGCTGGACCCGGTACACGTGGTAGCGGCGGTTCAGCCAGTCCGGCGGCAGCGAGCGGTTGCCGAACATGGTTCGAGCCGCGAAGACGAGGTTGCCGTTCTCGTCGCCGAAGCGGTCGATCTCCACCCCCGGCTGGAGCGAGACCGGCTCGCGGTCGCGCAGCAGCGACAGCGGCGGTTCGTCGGGCAGCGGCTGGATCTCCTGCGGCGGGCCCGCGGCGACCGGCGGCGCGGGCGGCGGCACCGGGGCGGGAGCGGGTGCGGCCTGCTGGGCGCGGGCCGCGTCGCGCTCGGGCGACCACAGGAGGGTGCCGAGCATCGTCTGCGCCGCGGCGGCCGCGTTCGGGAACACGGTCGGCCTGCCGCTGGGGCCGCGGTCGGCGTCCCAGTACTGGAGCTGCCACCCGCTCTCCGTGCCCGGCGCGGGCTCGATGACCAGGGCGTCCAGCTTGGGCTCCACGATCCCGTACTCCTGGGGAGCGACGCCGAAGTGGTTCAGCCGGTCCTGGAGCTGAGCGAGGGACCGCCGGTCGTGCTCGGCGATCTGGCGCGGCCGGTACTCCGGGAGCGGCAGCGACTCGACCTGGCCCGTCGCGACCGCGGTCGCGGCGTCCACGGCGGCGTCGTCGACCGGCGGCACCTGGTAGCCGTTGTCGTGGATGTGCTGCACGAGCTGCGGCACGGGGTTCACGCCGTGCTTGCGGAAGTAGTGGGCGACCGCGCCCGACCACACCCACGTGCCGTCGGTGTGGAACGTCTGCGGCACGTCCGGCTCGGCGCCGGGCTGGAGCAGGTCCGGCCCGTAGCCGCGGGCCGCGAGCACCACGGGCGCGTTCTCCAGGTACTTCAGCACGTCGTCGCGGTCCTGCGGGTGCACGGCGGGGCGCGGGGCGATCGGCCTGCCCTGCTCGTCGCTGCCGTCGAACACCGGGGCGTCGTACAGCCGGACCGAGCCCTGGTCACCCTCGGCGGGGGTCTCCACCAGCCACGCCGGGACCTCGGCGCGCGGGAACATCTCCAGTTCCTCGGCGAAGTGCTTCGCCGAGGGCCGGTGCGTCCACGCCGGTTCCTCGGTCCGGTTGTACTCGATGGAGTACACGTTCGGGTGAGCCAGGTGGAACCGCGCCGAGAACCAGGTGCCCTCGCCCTCGCGGTACATGCCCGCGCGGAGCTCCAGGAAGAACGGCAGCGCCTCCTCCGGCAGCGTCCACTCGACGGACTGGCCGAAGATGTTCAGCACCGAGACCGGGGCCTCGACGTAGGCGCCCGCCGCGCGGAAGTCCAGGAAGAGCTGGCTCCAGTCACCCGGCAGCCGGTGGACGAGCAGGGTCGTGACCGAGGCGAGGATCGCGTTCTGGTCCTCGGGCGACAGCCGGGGCTGCGTGGACGTCATGCCTTCTGCTCCTCGTTGCCTGCTTCCGCGATCCGGGTGCGCAGCCAGCCGGGGACGAACGCCTCGTCACGAGGGAACACCTCCAGGTCGCGCACCCAGAACTCGGCCGGGATCGGCGGGTTCCACAGCGGGTCGTGGTCCATGTTGTAGGAGAAGTCCATCCGACCCGGCGCGTCCACCGTGAGCCGCGCCGAGAACCACGTGCCCCGACCGGGCCTGTGGTGCAGCTGGCGCAGCTCGGCGAACACCTTGGTGATGCCCTCGGGGGGCACCACCTCGGCCGTCTTGCCGTTCTCCAGGTACACGGCCAGCTCCGTGTCGTGCACCTTCACGTTGAGCTTCACCAGCAGGTCGATCCGCCGCCAGCCCTCGGGTTCCACTTCGAGCAGCATGGCGCCGATCCGCTGCATCAGCTCTTCCTCGCGGTCGTCCGGCTCAGAAGTCGGATGGCCAGAGGGCTGCGTTGTGGTCATTCGGATAGCTCCTGACGTGGATCTTGAAGCGACCGTCCGGCAGTGTCTCGCGCCACCTGGTCTGGTACGTGTGCGGGTGGTCCTGTCCCGGCTCCCGGATCGCGAACGTGTCGACCAGCTCGATCGACCCGCCCGAGGCCGCCTCCAGGTCCGAGCGGTCCCGCTCCATTTGATACCAGGTCTCCTCGCGCACGAACGCGGGCCGCTCCAGACCCGAGTTCTGGTCGCGCTGCTGGCTGGAGACGTTGATCAGCTCGCCGGGGCCGCCGGACTCCTTGCCCTGGTGGTGGCCACCGTCGGCGAGGTTGCGGTTGTCCGGGCCCTTGCCCGCCAGCGCGCCCGCGTCGGTCTGCGACGTGGTGTCGCGGCGCAGCTCGGTTCCGCCGTCGTAGACGGGCGTGCCGCTGGTGGCGACCGTGTTGGACCGGTCGTCGGTCAGGAACCTCCACCGGCCGCTGTCCACGTCGTAGACCGCGGTGGGGCGGGGGTTGTTCAGCTCGGCGCTGAACGGCGGCGCGGTGTGGACGTGCGAGACCGCGCCGTCCTCACCGCTCTGGAAGGTGCTGTACGGCCCGCGCTCGTCGGAGAGGGTGAACCGGGTGCCCGGCGGCAGGTCGCGGGTGACGAACGGGTCGTTCGGCCGCACCGGCCGCTCGACGGCCGCGCGCTGCTCCGGCGTCCACCCGCTGGTGTCGCCGTCGATCCGCACGGTCCGGACGACCTGCCTGTTCTCGTCCTTGAGCGGCTTGCCGTCCTCGCCGAGGACGATCTCCTGGGTGAGGCGGACCTCGCCGTTCGGCGGGTCCGGCCACGTCGGCGTCTGGGCCGCGCCGGTGCCGTAGTACGGGTCGGTGGTGATGTCCGCGCCCTCGGGGGCCCGCGCCACCTCCGGGTTCAACCGCCCGCGCTGGCCGGAGTCGGTCTCGACGTGGGTGAGACCGCCGTCCTCGATGAACACCCGTGTGCGGACCCGGTCGCCGTCCCGGACCACGTACTCCGTGTCCGGGGCCAGCGGCTGCCCGTCGTGCTGGGTCAGCGGCCGGTTCTGCGGCAGGCCGGTGACCTCGACCTGGTTGCTCGTCGTCGGCCGCTCGTAGGTGACGCCCGGCTCGGGGCGGCCCTGCGCGTCGGTGCTGAACTCCTGGTAGAGCGGGCCGCGGTCGACGTTGTAGTTCGAGCCGGGGATCGGGTTCGCGACCTCCGGGTTGGGGCGGTCGCCCGCGTTCTCCGGCGCGGCCACCCACCGGGGCGTGCCGTTCCCGTCGGTCTGGACGGTGCCGCGGTGGTTGCCCTCGGTGTCCGTGACGTCGAACCGGGTGTTCGCGGGCAGGTCGCGGCGGGCGGTGAACGCGTCGTCCGGACCGGGCGCCATCGGGTGGCCCCGGCCGATCGTCTGCTCGCCGTTCGCCGGAGCGGGCGGCTCGGTGATCGTCACCGGCCGCGTCACCTCGACGGACTTGCCGCCGATCTTGACCTTGTCGTCCTGCGTGAGCGGCGACCCGTCCGGGCCCGCCACGAACACGTCGTTGTGGCTGCCGACCCGGACGCGGTAGTCGGCGTCCGGGTGCGGGTGGGCGATCTCCGGGTTCACGCCGTCGCGGGTGTTCGGCGCGATGGTGTCGACGCTGACCGCGCCCTGCGCGTCCACGTGCACCGTCGTGCGGAGGCGCCCGTTCTCGTCCAGGACCCGGATGCTGGTGTCCAGCGGCAGCTCGCGGCCGTCGAACAGCGACTGCCCGTCGCGCATCCGCACCGTCTGCCCGTGCGTGGTGCTCGGCTCGGTCCACGGGGTCTGGACCTGCGGGTGGTGGTTGCGGTCGGTGTCGCCGCGGTGCTCGGCGTCGATGCTGTCGGCCAGGTCGCCCGTCGGCGCGTGACCGGGCGGCATCCCGTTCTCGCCGACCGGCGTGCTCGTGCCGTCCGGCTCGAACGCGTGCCAGCCGCCGTCCGGCGGGATCCTCGGGTGCTGCTGGCCGTTCGTCGTCTCCGGGGAGCTGGAGTAGACGTTGCCGTGCCGGTCGGACCACGCCAGGCTGTCCGGCGCGATCACCTGCTGGCCGGTCTCGCGGGCGACGTGCGCGGCGAGGCTGTTCTCGCCGCCGGCCGCCGCGTCGCAGCCGACCAGCATGATCGGCCGTCCGGCGAGGTCCGGGTGGTTGTTGATCAGCTCCACCAGCTCGGCCCGCGTGTAGTGGGTCTCGCCGATCCGGACGCCGTCGCCCGCGGTGTGCACGTCCAGGACGGCGTGGTCGCCCGCCGGGATCCGCGACGCCAGGTCGCGCAGCGGGGCCTCGGAGTGCAGCGCCACGCCCGCCGGGGTGACCTCGCTGGAGCGGATCGCCTGGTCCACGCGCGGCGACACGTCGCCGAGGGGCGTGGGACCGGTGGGGGTCGGGTCGGCGGTGGGCGTGCTGTCGGTGGGCGTGGCGTCGGTGGGCGTGCCGTCGGTGTCGAACGCGCCGTTGCGGGCGTCCGCGACCGTGGCCGCGTCGGGGGTGAGGACCGTGCTGCCGTCCGGGCCGATCGTGCCGAAGTCCGGCGGCAGGACCCGGCCGTCCGGCGGCGGCGACGGCACCTCGTGCAGCACACCGGCGTCGCGCAGGCTGTCCAGGTTCACCCGGCCGGAGGCGTCCGCCAGGCTCGGGTCGAACACCGGCTGCAACTGGCGCGCGCCGCCGGGCTGGTCGAACGCGGGTGCCACGGTCGCCAGCTCGACCATCATGGGCCGGTCCAGCACGTACACGTGGTAGCCCTTGCCCAGGCTGTCGGGCAGGATCGCGCGCTCGCCGAACCCGTACGGCTGACCGTCCGGCCTCAGCGGTGACAGGAAGTCGCCCTGGGGGCTGCCGAACCGGTCGAGCACCGTGCCCGCGGGCAGCTCCACGACCACTCGGGCACCCACCGCGCCCTGGTTCGGCGGCCACGCGATCGGGCCGTCGACCGTGCCGTCGGTGGTGTGGTGGCGCATGAACTCGTCGAACGTCCCGTGCGGGCCGTACGGCTGGTAGGTCGGCTCCACGATCGCCGCCACCCGCTGGTCGTACGTGCCGACCTCGCGGTCGTTCGGGCCGGTGCTCTCGTGGACCGACACGTACGGGCCGTCCTGCGAGAAGCCCTCGACGACACCGGCCGGGTTGCCCCAGACGTTCTTGTGGGGGTCGGTGGCCGGGTCCGCGCTGGGGCCCGCAGTGGGGTCCGGGGGCGTGGAGTCCGTGCCGCGGCTGGCCGGGGCCGGGTCCTGGGGCCACTGGTGGCTGGAGACCGGGGAGCTGCCGTCGGGGTTCGGGGCGGGTGTGGGGTGCTGCGGTGGGGAGTCGGGGGTGGTGCGGTTGTCCGGGGCGCCAGGGGGGCGCTGGTCGGGGGTGCGGCCGTCGGGGGTGCCGGGGTGGCGCTGGTCCGGGGTGCCGGGGGTCCGGTGGTCGGGGGTGCGCGGGTCCGTGGTGCCGGGGATGCGCGGGTCCTGGCCGGGGGTGCGGTTGTCGGGGGCGCCAGGGGTGCGCGGGTCCTGGGTGCCGGAGGTGCGCGGGTCCTGGCCGGGGATGCGCGGGTCCTGGCCGGGGGTGCGGCCGTCCGGGGTGCGGGGGTCTGGCGTGGTGCTGGGTCGGGGGTCCGTGGTGCCGGGGGTGCGGCTGTCCGGGGTGCGCGGGTCCGGGGTGCGCGGGGGTGCGTCGGTCGGGGTGTTGCGGGCCATCGGGGCGTCCGGGCGCGTCGGCGCTGGGCCGGTGGGGCCTGGTTGCGGGCCCGCGTGCTGGGGTGCGGGGCCGCTCGGGGGCGGGGTGAAGCCGCCCGGCTGGGGGCCGAAGCCGCCGGGTTGCGGGGTGTGGCCGCCGGGCTGCGGGCCGCGTGGTTCCGGGGTGGTGGCGTGCTGCGGGGTCGGGGCGTGGAAGGCCTGGGGCGGAGCGGACGCCGAGCTGGCGCCCACCGCGTCCGTGGTGTGCGAGGGCCGGGTCGGTTCGCTGAACAGTCCGCCCGCCATCGCCGGACCCCGGTTGCCCGCCGGGGGGACGAACCCGCCCTGGTCGGCACCGTGGGTCGGCGAACCGCCGGGAGTCGAACCGTTCGGAGCACCGTGGGGTGCCGAGTGGGCACCACCACCGGGGGCGGGCGTGAACCCGCCCGGAGCCGGACCGGAGCCCACGGGAGCCGGACCGGAACCGATCGGAGCCGCGTGCGAGCCACCCGGAACCGGGCCGGAGCCGATCGGAGCGGCGTGCGA
>NZ_DBNGPQ010000141.1:0-5333 GCF_057122925.1 Umezawaea sp.
GAAAACGGTTTCAGGGCTCCTGATCGATTCACTTGTTAGGCCATTCGAGTGACACAACTGGTCTAGACCTTGACCGTTCAGTGGTCTGGACCACATGTTTCACCCAACCTTGCTTTCCCTGCCGTGACAAGGAGCCCGATGACCAAGATCCGATGGCATCTCACAGCGTTGTTCGCGGCGGTGGCCGCGTTGGTCCTCGGCCTCACCGTCGTGCCCACCGCCAGTGGCGCGGGCGGTGTGTCGGCGACCTTCTCCAAGGGCTCCGACTGGGGCACCGGGTACGAGGGCAAGTACACCATCAAGAACGGCGGCACGTCGACGCTCGCGACGTGGACCGTCGAGTTCGACCTCCCCGCGAACCACAAGGTCAGCTCGCTGTGGGACGGCACGCAGACCGCCAGCGGCCAGCACGTGACCGTCAAGAACTCCTGGAACGGCAACGTCGCGCCCGGCGCGTCCGTCAGCTTCGGCTTCAACGTCACCTACACGGGCGCCTTCGCGGCCCCCGGCGGGTGCAAGCTGAACGGTGCCTCGTGCGACGCGGGTGGTCCGACGACGACCACCACGACGACCACGACCACCACCACGACGACGACCACCCCCGGTAACCCGACGACGACCACGACCACCACGACGCCGCCGCAGTCCGGTGCCAAGAAGAACCTGGGCTACTTCGTGCAGTGGGGCGTGTACTCGCGCAACTACCACGTCAAGAACATCCACACGAGCGGTTCCGCCGCGAAGCTGACCCACATCAACTACGGGTTCGGCAACGTGAAGAACGGCCAGTGCTCGGCCACCGACGACACCTTCGCGGACTACGACAAGTTCTACGACGCCGCGAGCAGCGTCGACGGCACGTCGGACTCCTGGGACGCGGGCGCCCTGCGCGGCAGCTTCAACCAGTTGCGCAAGCTGAAGAAGATGTACCCCCACATCAAGGTGCTGTGGTCCTTCGGCGGCTGGACCTGGTCCGGCGGCTTCGGCCAGGCCGCGCAGAACCCGGCCGCGTTCGCCGAGTCGTGCTACAAGCTGGTCGAGGACCCGCGCTGGGCCGACGTGTTCGACGGCATCGACATCGACTGGGAGTACCCGAACGCCTGCGGTCTGAGCTGCGACACCAGCGGCTTCGCGTCGTTCAAGAACCTCACCCAGGCGCTGCGCAGCCGCTTCGGCTCGGGCAACCTGGTCACCGCGGCCATCACGGCCGACGGCAGCAGCGGCGGCAAGATCGACGCCGCTGACTACGGCGGCGCGGCGCAGTACCTCGACTGGTACAACGTCATGACCTACGACTACTTCGGTGGCTTCACCCC
The DNA here is from genome assembly GCF_057122925.1 of Umezawaea sp. Classification (NCBI taxonomy): domain Bacteria; kingdom Bacillati; phylum Actinomycetota; class Actinomycetes; order Pseudonocardiales; family Pseudonocardiaceae; genus Umezawaea; species Umezawaea sp. The sequence continues at coordinate 1,317 of NZ_DBNGPQ010000141.1, forward strand.
GCAGGGCCCGACGGCCCCGCACTCGCCGCTGACGTCGTACAACGGCATCCCGCAGGCGGGCTTCAACTCCGACGCGGCGATCCAGAAGCTGAAGAGCAAGGGCGTTCCCGCCAGCAAGCTGCTCCTCGGCATCGGCTTCTACGGCCGAGGCTGGACCGGCGTCACGCAGGACGCCCCCGGCGGCACCGCGACCGGCCCGGCTCCGGGCTCCGTCGAGGCGGGCATCGAGGACTACAAGATCCTCAAGAACACCTGCCCCGCCACCGGCACCGTCGCGGGCACCGCGTACGCCAAGTGCGGCAACCAGTGGTGGAGCTACGACACCCCGGCCACCATCGGCGGCAAGATGACCTACACCAAGAACCAGAGCCTCGGTGGCGCGTTCTTCTGGGAGCTCTCGGGAGACACGACCAACGGCGAGCTGATCACGGCCATGAAGAACGGCCTCGGCTGATCTGACCCGCAGTAAGCGAGAGGGCCCGCGGCTGCTGCCGCGGGCCCTCTCGCTTTGTCCGAGTCCGCTTGGTCCGAGTTCGCTTGGTCCGAGTCCGCTCTGTCCGAGTTCGCTCTGTCCGAGCCGCTCACTCCGGGTGACTTCCCACTCCACCTGTTCGAGTGACCGCAAGAACAGCGGTTCTTGTCGGACCCCACCGCTTCACTGGTCCTGTGCGAACCCACCGATGTGCCCGGTCGTCCCCCTGGCCCTCCCCGCCGCTGACCGCGATCCGTCCCACCGCGGCGGTTCACGGGGCGGGCGGGCCCGTGCCTCCCCCGTCCCGGTCCGCGGTCGGTCGGGCGGCCCTCCGGCCTCCCGACCGACCACCGCGTCCGGCGGGCGCACCTCGCGCGCCCGCCGGACCGGTCTCAGACGGTCAGGCTCCAGGTGTCGATGGTGCCGACGTCCTGGGAGGCCACGTCCTGCACCTTCAGCTTCCAGTCACCGTCGCGCAGCTCGGTGGCCAGGTTCGCGGTGTAGGTCGTGTCGATGTTGTCCGCGGAGTCGTTGCCGGAGGCCTTCAACCGGTAGGAGGACCCGTCGGGGGCGACGAGGTCCACCACCAGGTCCCCGCGGTAGGTGTGCTTGATGTGCACCTCGACCTGCGAGGTGGCCGAGGCGTTCCCGGTGCAGCCCGCGATCGTGATCGTGCTGGTGACGGCGGCACCGCGGTCCGGGATGGCGACGTCGGTGTCGTTGGTCTTCTTGTCGCAGCCCGTGGGCGGGGTGCTCGTGCCGTAGGGGCTGGTCGCCTTGGTGGCCGCGTACATCAGCATCGGCTTGACCTTCGGCCAGAACGTGCCCGCCTGGCACGAGTAGGTCGGGAAGAAGCCGCTGCACGAGCCGCTGCTCGGGCCGATCTCCCAGACGAAGCTCGCCACGCCGAGGTCGTCGTACACCCAGTCGTCGGTCGCGCCCGCGGCGTTGTAGAGCACCTCGCCGGGCTGGCCGGAGGTCCAGCCGGAACCCGCGATGGCCTGGAGGTCCGACCCCATCTTCCGCAGCGAGGCGTCGTTGCCCGCCTTCTGGCTGGCGTCGTACCCCCACGGGAACAGGATCAGGTTGGAGTAGCTGTGCATGCTGACGACGACACCGGTGGTGTCCGCGGGAGCGGCGTCACCGGGAGCCGTGCCGCGCTTGTCCTTGTAGAGGCTGCGCCAGAGCGCCTGAAGCGCCTTGGTCTCGACCTCGGAGTCCGCGCTCGGGCCCTTGTAGGTCTGGTCGCACGGCTGGCTCGACGTGCCCTGGCCGCCCCAGTGCGAGCTGGTGTTGCGGTTCAGGTCGACGCCGAGCTGGCTGCTGGCCGAGCCGGAGCAGTTGGAACCGTTGGTGCCGTTGGCGTTCTTGCGCTGGTAGATCGGCGAGTTGCCGCCCTGCTGGACGATGTTGACGCCGTCGGGGTTGGCCTGCGGGACGACCCACACCTCGGTGGTGTCGAGGAGCGCGGTGACGCTCGCGTCGGTGCCGTAGCCCGCCGTCAGGTGGTCGATCCAGCGCCAGGCGACGTCACCGGTGGTGAGTTCGCGGGCGTGCAGCTGGCCCATGACGAAGAAGCGGGGCTTGGGCGCGTTGGGGTTGAGCGCGCAGTCGCCCGCGTTCAGCTTGGTGATGCAGATGGCTCGCAGGTCGTAGCCGCCCGCGCCCTGGGTCTTCTTCCACGAGTCGCCGTAGTCGACCAGCGTGGTGAGCGTCGGGTACTGGGCGGCGACGGCGTCCAGGTGGGCGTGGTGGGCGTTGACCGTGCGGTAGCCGCCGTAGAAGGTCTCGTTGATGTCGGCGGCCTCGACCGCGGCCGACTGCGACTTCTTGGCGGGCGGCGTCCACTCCGGCGGCGCCAGCACCTGGTCGACGACAGCGGTGAAGCCCGCCTGCTGGAGCCGGGCCCCCTCGTCCTTGGCGCCGAGCACGAACAGGCTGTCGCCGTCGCGCTGCTCCAGCACGTCGAAGCCGCGGCTCAGCAGGTTCTGCGCCTGCTCGCCGAGCGGTGCGTGCACCTTGTAGACGTAGGTGGGGCCGGGTTGGGCCGCCGTCGTGACCGGCAGCGGGCCCGCGGTGCCAGGCACACCGCCGGTGATCACCGCACCCGCGGCCGCGATGGCGACCGCGATGGACACCATCGAACGTTTTCTCGACAACACGGTTGTTCCTCTCGCAGGGTTGAGCTGGAGGATGAGGCACGAACCGCGGCGAAAACACCCTCCAACCGGCCATACATGGGCGTTATGGACCAAGAGAAGGAGCGCGCGTCGGGTGGCGTGACACCCCGGAGCAGGGGTAGGCCTTAGCCATGACCGACGAAGAAATCATCAAGCGCATCTCGCACCTCGTCGAAGAGGAGCACGAGCTGGAGAACTCGAAGATCGGCGAGGGCCTCTCGACCGACGAGGCGCAGCGCCTCAAGCAGATCGAGGTAGGCCTCGACCAGTGCTGGGACCTGCTCCGCCAACGCCGCGCCCGCAGGGCAGCCGGAATGGACCCGGACGCCGCCGAAGCACGGCCCGAGGGCATCGTGGAGGGCTACCGCCAGTAGGACGGGTAGAGGGAGAGGGCGCCTGCGCTCGGAGCCGCTGTGGCACGAGTGAGGCTCGCGGGAGCCCGGCCGGAGGAACGGTTCGCGGGAACCGGTTCCACAGGTGCCGGGCTCACGGGAGCCGGGCTTGCGGAAGCCGAACCCACGGGAACCGGACCCACGGAAGCCGAACCCACGAGAACCGGTTTCGTGGGAGCCGGTTTCGTGGAGTCGGACTCACGGGAGCCGGTCTCGCGGAGACAAGCTCGGCGGTCCCATCATGGGAACTGACCGCGGAGGGCCTGGGACCTCCTTGCTCGGTGTCCGCGTCGCCGCACCGTCTTACCAGGCGGATCAGGGCGGGGTTGTGGTTCTCACGCCCTCGTCTCGTCGCCGGTCACAGTGGACTCGGCGCGTCGTGCAGGCGTTCCCACGCAGGCCGAGGAACACGCTGACGCTGCCGCTCAGCGGTCCCTCGATGCCACCAGGTCCGGTGACCCCACCCCCGGATCTCCGGGTTCGACCGGAGGCATCAGTCATGCCGGACCTGGCGACCACGACTCCTTGGACAGGAGCTACGAAAAGGCAACGGGACGGCGTGCGGAACCTTCGCCGGTTCGAGCAGCCCAACCCGGCACTGGCTGACCGGGCTGTGCCAGGCCAGTCCGGTCCAACGCCTGGTACGGCCGACCTCGGGGTCGGGACGCACGGACGGGCCTCGACCACCGCGGACTGTCACCCACGCCCCAGCGGTGACCAGGATGGCCAACAGCCGCCGCCCCTGCTCGCAGGCCCGCCCCTGCTCACAGGCCAGGCGCGGCTCACAGGCCAGGCGCGGCTCACAGGCCCTCCCCGCGTGATCATCCGGCTCCGTCCCGCCAAGGGCCCCCACCGGATGCCGTCGATCAACTGCCGGGTGCTCCCCCCGGCCACGTTTCAGGTCGCGACGCACCGCCACACGATCCGGCGCGGTTCAACCACCTCGACCACCGGACCCTGCTCCGAACAGTCC